>DWZZ01000028.1 GCA_019117305.1 Candidatus Mediterraneibacter merdigallinarum
CCGCATACTGGCACACATTCCAGTTATTTGCCGTGAGCACATCCTGCGATCTCTGGTTTAAGATTCCGTTTAAAGTAAGCTTATCGCTATCTTTTTCTTTTGTCACATTAAAAGTCATACTGTATGCACACGGATATAAGTTCATCTCATGAAGATCCTGGTGCACATAGATGTTTGTCATGATCCGGCGGCTGTAGGGGTTATTTTTCAAATCATAGATCACCCGGTCCGTCTGATCCATCATGCCTTCCTTGTACTGATGCTTCACCCCCATCTGATAGCCATATGCCTTACCGATGGATCCGTTCTCATCTGCCCAGCTGTCCCAAATATGGCTTTTTAACTCATGTACGTTATTGGACTTCCTCTGCCAGATCCAAAGCATCTCATCCACACAGCTCTTGATCGCTGTGCGCCGCAGGGTTAGAGCCGGAAATTCTTTTGAAAGATCATAGCGGTTGACCACGCCGAACCGTTTGATCGTGTATGCAGAGGTTCCGTCCTCCCACACCGGACGCACCTTCTCTCCCTCCGTGCTCGTCCCATTGTCTATGATATCCCTGCACATATCGATAAATACTTTATCTGCATAACTCATGATTTTCTCCTTTTATTTTCCGATAATCTTTCTGGAGAGTCCTCGCCCTCGTCATGAGGAGCATCTCCTTTACGGTTCTGCAATATTGTATAACAGTTTCTCGAGATTTTTTCTAAGAGCCTCCACTTCCCGCTTTGTCAGCCCTCTTGTCAGTTCCCTGTCCAGCTTCCTTCTGTCTGCTTCCATCCGCCGCTGTATGTCATACGCCTTTTCCGTAAGATAAATGTTTTTCTTCCTCTTATCATGGGCATTGGGAACACAAAGAATATATCCCTTCTCGTCCAGCCGCCTTAAGATTCCCGTCACTGTCGGATTCTTCAAGTTCAGGTTTTTCTCCACATCCCGCTGGCTTACCTCCTCCTTGCTTGTGTGAAAGAGATAGTCCAGCACAGCGCACTGTGAAGAAGTGATCCCGATATCTTTCAGTCTCTCATTTAATTCTTTTTCAAATACATTATTGATCTGCTTGACCAAAAAACCTATCGGTCTGCCGCGCCGTTCCATTCTTCTCTCCTCTTTCGCATACATCTGCCGCCCGCGGTTTAAACATACTCCCGGATCACACTGCTGATCTCATAAATGCTGTCCATGGACTTAAGCTTATCCAGTGCGTTTTCCATATATTTCTCTTTTACTTTTTCTGTCACAATGACCAGCTCCGCGGCATCAGGATTGGTGTGTTCTTGAACGACTCTCGCAATACTCACCTTATGTTCCCCAAAGACTTTGGCGATCGCTGCCAGCACACCGGGCTGGTTTCTAACCTGCATGCGGATGAAGAAAGCATTCTTCACCTCACCCCATGCTTTGACAGGCAGTTCTTTGTAGCAGGTACAGCTAATACGACCAGTACACCCATGCTGAAGATCCCTTGCCACATCAATCACATCTCCTACAACAGCGCTTGCCGTCGGCATTTCTCCAGCGCCGCGTCCGTAGAACATCGCGTCGTCCACAGCGTCGCCGTGGATGAATACAGCGTTGAAAGAATCTCTAACAGAGGCCAGTGGGTGATCTTTATGAAGCATCATCGGATAGACCCCGGCTTCAATGCCGTCCTCGGTATTCTTCGCCACACCGAGCAGCTTTATCACGCTGTCAAATTCTTTCGCATATGCAATATCCCTTGCCGTGATCTTCGTAATCCCCTGCGTATACACATCTGAGAATACCACTCTCGAATGAAACGCAATGGAAGCCATGATCGCCACCTTCCGGGCGGCGTCCAGCCCCTCTATATCCGCAGTCGGGTCCGCCTCCGCATAGCCCAGTTCCTGCGCTTTTTTTAGAGCGTCCTCGAAATCCATCCCATCTTCAAACATTTTTGTCAGGATGTAGTTTGTCGTACCATTCACAATTCCCATGACGGTATCGATATCATTGCCTGCAAGACATTGCTTAAGCGGGCGGATGATTGGGATTCCTCCCGCCACTGCTGCCTCAAACAAAAAGTCCCTGCCCTCTTCCTGCGCGGTGTCGAGAAGCTCTCTTCCTTCTTCCGCGATCAGATCTTTGTTTGCAGACACTACGTTTTTCCCTGCTCTTAGGGCTTCCATGATGACTGTCTTTGCCGGTTCCATCCCGCCCATCACCTCGACAACAATCTGGATTTCCTCGTCCTCTACGATTTCGCGCCAGTTGTCTGTTAAAAGCGCAGGGTCAATACCCTCTCTTTTCTTATTTATATTGTGCACCAGGATCCTCTTAACCTCTATCTGGGCTCCAATCGTTTTTTCCATGATGTCCGAGCGCATGCCGATCAGTTTATACACGCCTGTTCCAACTGTTCCCAGCCCCAGCAGTCCGATTTTGATGTTATTCATATCATACCTCTTTCCTATCATTGTGCAACACCAGTGTACATAGTATAGCACAAAAATCACACTCAAAAAACCCCTGTCTCCACGTTCCCGCACATGGAACAGAATAAAGCGCAAGCCTGCTCCAATTCCCTATAATACAGCCCTTTGAACCGGCCCGTGAAACAAAAAAAGCACTTGAGACCTCAAGTGCTTCTTCAGAGCGACAGACGGGGCTCGAACCCGCGACCCCGACCTTGGCAAGGTCGTACTCTACCAACTGAGCCACTGTCGCATTTTTGCTGTTCCGCTGACCGGAACAATTGATACTATACTACACTGCCAAAATAATGTCAACACTTTTTTTGCTTTTTTTTAAAAAATCTTCCGTCCTTTTTCAGCGGCAGGTTTTCCCCTGCCTGCTGCCTGGCGCAGTATAAAGGCGGAGCCTTTTCTGATTCGGCTAAAAAAGCAGTATAATACAACTCTTCTGCAAATATGGTGCAAGTTTTTTCAGAAATTCTGATGTATAATGTATAATCAGCATTATATAGATACAGGAGATTAAATTATGAAACTTTCTTACAGATCCACCCTTACGGCCTGTTATACCGGATATGTTGTCCAGGCTGTTGTAAACAATTTTGTCCCTCTGCTTTTTCTGACTTTTCAGAGTACTTACGGGATCTCTTTATCCCGGATCACCATACTGATTACCGTCAATTTTCTCACGCAGCTGACTGTGGATATGCTTTCTGCAGGCTTTGTGGACCGGGCGGGCTACCGTGCCTCTGCCATAGCGGCTCATGTTTTTGCGTTTGCCGGACTGGCGGGACTTGCTTTTCTTCCGGATCTGACTCCTGATCCTTTCGCCGGACTGCTGATTTCCGTCATGATCTATGCGGTGGGCGGCGGACTGCTGGAAGTGCTGATCAGCCCCATTGTGGAGGCGCTTCCTACAGAAAATAAAGAAAAATCCATGAGCATGCTGCATTCCTTCTACTGCTGGGGCCATGTGGCAGTGGTACTTTTATCCACGCTGTTCTTCCTTGTCTTCGGAATCGAAAACTGGAAGATCCTGGCTCTTCTGTGGGCGGTTGTGCCGGCGGTAAATCTGATTGCGTTCACAAAAGTACCGCTCTATCCGCTTGTGGCTGAAGACGAGGAAGGAATTCCTTTTACCGGACTTGTAAAAAGACCCGCGTTCTGGATCTTCCTTGTAGTCATGACCTGCGCCGGAGCAAGCGAGCAGGCGGTAAGCCAATGGGCTTCCACCTTTGCGGAGCAGGGACTTGGCGTAAGCAAAACGGTGGGAGATCTGGCCGGCCCCATGCTGTTTGCCATATGCATGGGGACATCCCGGTTCCTGTACGGCCTTTACGGGGATAAACTCTCCCTGCCCCAAGCCATGAGCGGCAGCGCGGTTCTCTGCATTGTCTCCTATCTTATTATATCCTTATCCCCTGTGCCCGCCCTCAGCCTTGTGGGCTGCGGCATATGCGGTTTTTCTGTGGGAATTATGTGGCCGGGCACCTTCAGCCTGGCGGCAGCTTCCCTGAAAGGCGGCGGAACCGCGATGTTCGCCTTCTTTGCCCTGGCCGGCGATCTGGGATGCTCCGGCGGCCCCTCTTTTGTCGGACTGATCTCTGACTCCGCAGGCAGAGGCCTTCATTTCGGAATTCTCTGCGCGATTGTATTCCCGGCCGTTCTGCTGCTTGGCGTTCTTCTGTCCGGTGTGCGCAAAAAAGATTTGCCGGAAAATGCGGAGAATCCGGCATAACCGGCAGACGGCAGCGAATTCCCCTTGTTTTCTCCGCCATTCTGTTATATCTTAATGGAGTACGGTTTGTCCGGTTCTTTCCCGGACTGCCGCCGCACTCCATAACAGAAAGGGGACATCTGTAAATGAAATTTATTTATCCTGCAGTTTTCCGCAGATCAGAGTCCGGCGGATACAACGCCTTTTTCCCGGATCTGGAATGCTGCGAAGCTGCCGGCGATACACTGGACGAAGCCATTGACAACGCAAACGAAGCAGCCAGAAACTGGATCAGCGTAGAGCTGGAAGAAGACGAACCGGCTCTTCCCTATGTTTCAGATATCGGCGATATCGAGACAAAAGAAGGAGATATTGTAAGAAATATCTGCGTAAATATCCGGTTCTATGAAGGATGGGACGAATAAACCTCAGAAAAGCCTGTCGGAAGGAAGAGAAAATATATCTCTGTTCCTCCGGCAGGCTTCTTAAGTTTTCCGGTTTCATCCGGGTCAGTCGGTTCTTCGCAGTCCGCTCCGCTGCCCGCTCATAACCGGACAGCCGCGGCGGGTCTATAAAGATTCCGCCAGTTCATTCAGTGTGCGGTATACCCGGTCCGCTCCCGCAGCCAGGAATTTTTCTTCCGTTCTGCGGCATTGTTCTTCTCTTTCTTCCGGAGAAAGGGCCTCAAACTCTTCCAGCGTATCCTGCCGGCTCAGGGTGTAGCCGTACATAAGCTGATCCGCCTGATCCCGCCCGGGCTGAAGCCTGGCAAGCTCTGCCACCAGCTGGTAGCGGAAATCCTTGTAGCCGTCAAATCCCAGCGCTTTGAGCATTCTCAGAACAGTAGGCTGGCTTACGCCGGCGCAGTGAGCCAGCCGGTCCAGGGGCAGATCCGCCGCTTCCTCCATATGAGACAGGATATAATCCGCCGCCTGTTTTTCCGACTTCCGCAGATCACTGTAGCCGGCTTCTATCTGTTTTTTAATATTTTTTTCATAATCTGAACTGTAGGATTTCTACAGATTTTCCTTTCTTTTTTTCTGTCTGCTTCTTCTTTTCATTATAACAGACTCTAAAATTCCGCCTGAAAGAAAAAGTGTTAAATGTTTGTAAAACAGGCTGTTTTCCCGGCAAATGTCCACTCATGCAGGCATACCGGGCGTATCGCGCGCAAAAAAAAGGGCTGTCTCCCTCACCCGGGAAACAGCCGCCTGAATGCATTTCCTTTATTCAATTATAATATGTGTTTTATTCCACTGTAACAGATTTTGCCAGATTCCTCGGTTTATCCACATCCAGTCCCTTTGCCACGCTAACATAGTATCCCATCAGCTGCAGAGGCACAATTGCCAGACTGGTTGTAAAGTACTGTTCTGTCTTCGGCACGTAAACGGAGAAATCCGCATTATCCTCTATACTATAATTGCCGTAGAGGGTAAGCCCCATCAGATAAGCTCCGCGGCTCTTAACCTCCACCATATTGCTGAGGGTTTTCTCGAACAGCGCTTTCTGTGTTACTACGCCGACGACCAGCGTCCCGTCCTCAATCAGACTGATGGTGCCGTGCTTTAATTCTCCCGCTGCGTAGGCCTCGGAATGAATGTAGCTGATCTCCTTCATCTTCAGACTGCCTTCCATGCTGATGGCATAGTCCAGACCTCTTCCGATAAAAAAGATATCCCGGGCATTTGCATACTTGCTGGCGAACCACTGGATCCTCTCTTTGTCATCCAGGGTTTTCTGGATTTTCTCCGGCAGTCTTCCCAGTTCTTCAATCAGCTCTCTGTATCTTTCCTCGCTGATCAGACCTTTTACATATGCCATTTCAATGGCAAGCAGATACATTGCGATCAGCTGTGTACTGTATGCTTTTGTTGTTGCCACCGAAATCTCCGGTCCTGCATAGGTATAGAGAATATAATCGCTCTCGCGGGCAATGCTGGATCCCACCACATTTACCACGCCCAGCACCGGAACGCCTTTCTCCTTCGCCAGACGCAGAGCCGCCAGGCTGTCTGCCGTCTCTCCGGACTGAGATACAACAATTACAAGAGAATTCTTCATAAGTTTCGGATTTCTGTAACGGAACTCGGAAGCCAGATCCACTTCCACCGGCGTATCCGCCAGATCTTCCATTACATATTTTCCTGCCATTCCCACGTGATAAGCGGAACCGCAGGCCACGATGTAGACCCGGTCCAGATCTTTCAGAAAGTCTTCTGCAAGTCCCACCTCGGAAAAATCAATCCGTCCGTCTTTCACATATGCGCCCACAGTGTCCTGAACCGCTTTCGGCTGTTCGTGGATCTCTTTGAGCATGAAATGCTCATATCCGCCTTTTTCCGCGGATTCCGCGTCCCATTTGATCTCCACCATATCTTTCCGGATCTCTTCCCGGTCAATATTATAGAAGTGGACTTCATCCTTTGACAGCTCTGCGATCTCCAGGTTGCCGATATAATATACATTTCTTGTTTTATCCAGAATCGCAGGTACATCAGAAGCAATCAGCGTACCCGTACCGCTCATTCCGATAATCAGAGGACTGTCCTTTCTTGCTGCAAATATCCGCCCCGGGCAGTCGTGAAACATCACGCCAAAAGCGTAGGAACCGCGGATTCTCAGCATTGTTCTGGTAAGCGCCTCCAGCGGCGTGCCGGTCTTCTTATAATAGTAATCTACCAGTTTTACCGCAATCTCAGTATCTGTCTGGGAGTAAAAAGTATATCCGGATTTCAGAAGTTTGTCTTTCAGCTCCTGGTAATTTTCGATGATTCCATTGTGTACCAGTACGACAGACCGGTCCGCAGAACAATGGGGATGCGCATTATTTTCAGAAGGCTCCCCATGTGTCGCCCACCGGGTGTGGCCGATTCCGCAGGTTCCCGGAACCGCCATGCCGCCGTCTGTCTTCTCAGACAGAATTCTCAAACGCCCCTTTGCCTTAACAATCTCAATATTTCCGTCTGCCTCATTGCGGACTGCAATTCCCGCCGAATCATAACCTCTGTACTCCAGTTTCTCCAGTCCTGACAGCAGAATCGGAGCGGCCTGCTCCTCTCCCACATATCCTACAATTCCACACATGGCATTATACTCCTTTTATTACTCTTCTCCGCCGGCAAAGGAGACAGCAGTACATCCGGATCTCCGGCCCGGCACACAAAGCGCTCAAAATATCTGCCTTTCAAATAAAAAAAGGTAATAAAATCTTCCTTCCACATTGAAAGTTCTATTACCCGACACATCATTTCATCCTCTTTGCCAACTCTGTCGTCTATAATACCATTGTAAAACAGTTTTTGTCAATATTGCCGCCTTTCATTTTGATGCTCCTCATGTTAAAACCTGGTTAAGCCGCCCTATTTTTTCATTTTCGGGTCAAAAATAAGAGCCGCCAGATATCCGAAAATAAGCGCCGCGGAGATTCCGATCGCGCTGGCTGTAAATCCTCCCATAAAAATACCGATAAAACCGTGCTGATCCACCGCCTCTTTTACTCCCTGCCAGAGTACATTTCCAAATCCAAGAAGCGGGACGCTGGCTCCCGACTTCGCGAATTCCTGAAAAGGCTCATATACGCCGCAGAATCCCAGAAGTGCGCCTCCGCACACAAGAAGCACCATAACACGCCCGGGCATCAGTTTTGTCCGGTCCAGCAGGATCTGAACCGCTGCGCAGACCAGACCTCCAATCAAAAATGAATATAAATATTCCATACCTTTTCCGCCTTTCCTGTTCTTTTTTTCTACTCCGGTTCTTTTCTTTAAAAATGCTCCAGAACAATCCCGTGGGCAATCCCCGGCACACTGGCTCCCTCATTGAAGCTGACGGTTGACATCAGCGCGCCTGTGGGTACAAATAGCACCCGCTTCCACTCTCCTGTCTCGATTTTCGGCAGTACAAAGGAAGCAAGCGTTACCGCCGCGCAGCCGCAGCCGCTCCCCCCGGCGTGAGTGTCCTGGGCTTCCTGATCAAAGATAATCATACCACAGTCGATATGTTTTTTCCGGATGTCATAGCCCTTCCCCCTGACCAGATCAAAGAGGATGGATTGTCCCACATACCCCAGATCTCCCGTAATAATTTTGTCATAATCTTCTTCCGTCCGGTTCATGTCCCTGAAATTCTGTACAATCGTATCCATGGCCGCCGGTGCCATACAGGCTCCCATATTTTGGGAATCTTTCAGGCCATAATCCACGATCTTTCCTACAGTAACCCCCGCAATCCGCACATGACTCCATGTCTCTTCCGCCCCCTGCATGTCCGTATCCTTCGGGGCCACAAGAAAAGCGCCGCTTCCCGTAACCGTCCAGTGGGCGGACAGGGGGCGCTGACTGGCGTATCCCAGCGGGAACCGGAATTCTTTTTCCGCGCTTCCGAAATGACTGGATGTTACTGCCAGCATATACGTCCCATACCCTGCCGCCGTACTCATGGCCGCAAGAGCAAGAGCCTCTCCTGATGTGGAACATGCCCCGTATAATCCGAACATGGGGATCTGCAGCTCTTCCACTCCCATCGACGTTGCAATCCCCTGACGGAGCAGATCTCCGCCGAACAGACAGCGGACCTCCTTCGGCTCTACATGGGCCTTTCCCAGCGCCAGAACACAGGCTTCTTTCTGCATGTTGCTCTCCGCTTCTTCCCAGGTCTGAGCCCCGAACAGATCATCCTGGTTTGCCATATCGAACATTTTCGCCAGCGGTCCTTCCGATTCCTTGCTGCCAACTACGGACGCCGCGCTTACAATTACCGGCGGCTCTTTAAATAGAAGACTCTGGCCTCCCTTGGTCTGATTCATTGTTTTTCCTCATTTCCCTGCTTGTTTTTTAATCTGCTTATATAGTTATTATCTGCCGGCATTTCCGGAATATACATATCGTAGTAACTTTTCTGTTATCCGGAATTCTTCTGTATTCCCATACATTTCGGAAACTCCACGCTTTTTCAGAGTATATTTTTGAGGGGGAGCCAGATAATAAGAAGAGACGGCCGGAAAAGCAGCATTATCTGCAGGCATGCCGGCTGCGGAAAAGTCAATTACTCCGCGGCAGAGGCCGGATTTTCACGGAAACATCCCGGTCTGTCTCTGCGGAAATAAAGGAGGCGCTTCTATGGATAGAGTACAGCAAATGAAGCAGGAACAGCAATATGAGAAATATGTCAAACAGAAAACACCGAAACACAACGTATGGGCCAATATGTTCAAAGCATTCCTCTCAGGCGGCACAATCTGCTTTCTGGGACAGGTAATCTATCATTACTGTGAGTTCCGGGAACTTTCCCGGGACGACTGCAGCGGATGGACTTCTCTGACTCTGGTACTGATCAGCGTGCTGCTGACAGGAACCGGCATCTACCCGAAACTGGCCAAATGGGGCGGCGCAGGCGCTCTGGTTCCCATCACCGGATTTGCAAACTCTGTTGCCGCTCCGGCTATCGAGTATAAAAAAGAAGGCCAGGTATTCGGCATAGGATGTAAAATCTTTACCATTGCCGGCCCGGTCATATTGTACGGAATCTTTACAAGCTGGGTGCTTGGACTGATTTACTGGATATGGGGGATGGTGGCATAGTCACCATCCCTTAAAAAAGAACAGACATGCGCCCAGCCCTTTGCCCAGCGCAATACTTAAAATGAAAGCAGTCAGATAGCGGACTACTCTTGCTCTCCTAAGAAACACGGGAAATACATTTAAAATTTCTGCCAGCGCCATCGCCCAGCATCCGGCAAAAATTCCTGCCAGTATTCCATATGCCGCAAGGAACCAGCCCCCCGCCGGCAGATCAATCTGGAATACATAAACAAAATTGCCTGCTATGCCGCCCAGAGCGGCACAGCTTTCATAAAAAAATATTTTGTCTCCTGTGTGCGTTCTGTCCGCGAAGTCTGCAACCACACCCAATTCTACAATAAACGCGAACAGACCGCCTGCCACCGCAATCCCGGCGCTAAGTCCGGCCAGAGCCAGAAGAATCTGAGCTGTCCACATCAATCTCATCCCCTCTCCTGGAGGCGTTTTCTACCAGTGTGGTCTGGATATCGTTTTCATACAGCCTCATCTGAATTTCCATCGGCGTAGGATCCACAGTAAACCGCTTCTTCCCGAAATGATTAAAGAAAAGAAGAATACCCACCGTAAGCCCCACCGAATATGTGACCTCCAGTATTGTAAAACCGGATGTTTCCTCGCCGGTGGCAAGCTCATGAATCTGTCCGAACAACCGGGTCACATCTACATCATTGTTAAATGCCATAATGGTAAATGCGGCTCCGAAAAAAGTAACTGCCGCCACAAATACTGTCTTTACCATATGCCACCACTTCCCCGGCGTACTCTGGTTTTCACAGGTAACAATAATATCTGTTTCTCCCAGATTCTGCACTTCTATGCCGGGGCAGTTTTTATGAATACAGGAAATAATCCGGAGAATGGAAATCACATATCTCTGACGTCCGGGCTGCTGTATCTTCAGAATTCTGAGAGATTTCACTTTCGGAATTATCTTTTTATCCGCACATTCCATGGATAAAATATCTCCCAGTGTGACTTCTTCTTTCGTCACTTCAACATCCCGGTTTCCTTTGATATAAAGAGTAACCGTATCAGATGACACAGCTTTCCACCTCCGTATTCTGAATTAAAAATCCTTCGGAATTTTCCTGCTGCGGATTTGTCAGCCAGTAGAAAATCCCCAGGGCTGCCGCTACTGCCACGACAGTAAGAATGGAATACCATATTTTTCTGTGTCCGTCATCCATATTTTCACCGACCTTTCCGTGCGTCCCGGAAGAGCACAGGCACATCCGGGCGCTGTATACTATTTCGGAAATAGTATCTGGATTTTCGGCGGAAATATGTGCTCAGATGCTCATTTTCCGCATATTTTCAAGTATTTTTTTCTCAAGCCTTGACACCTGCACCTGTGAGATTCCCATAAGTTTTCCCACGTCAGTCTGGGTTTTATCTGCGAAATATCTCAGATAAATCAGCCGGCGTTCTTCCGGATTCAGCGTCTCAAGCAGCTGTCCCAGCAGCATTCGGTCAAGAATTTTGTCCTCCTTTTTATCTTTTTCTTCAATTTTGTCCAGAAGCTGTATCTCACTGCCCTCTTTCTGATGAATGGGCCGGTAAATAGATTCCACCTCGCTTCCTGCCTCCATTGCCTGCACAATTTCCTCTTTCTCAATTCCCAGCTCACAGGAAAGCTCTTCCAGCGTAGGCTCTCTTCCAAGTCTGTCCGTCAGTTTTTCCCTTGCCTGAAGGCTTCTGTAGGAAAGTTCCCTCAGAGACCGGCTGACCTTGATCATACCGTCGTCTCTCAAAAAACGCTTGATCTCTCCGGATATCATGGGCACCGCGTAGGTAGAAAACTTTACATCATAAGACAGATCAAACTTGTCAATGGCTTTCAGAAGACCGATACATCCGATCTGAAAGAGATCTTCAGTCTCTGTTCCCCTGCCGCAGAACCTTCTGACAACGCACCAGATCAGACCGATATTTTCTTCCACAAGCTGTTCTCTCGCTTCTTTATCTCCATCGTGCGATCTCCTGATTAAAGCGATTGTGTGGTCCATATCTCCCTTCCTTTTCCAATGGCCTTCTGCATTTTTACTGTCGTTCCTTTCCCCGGTTCGGACTCCACTTCTACCTGATCCATAAAAGCTTCCATAAAGGCAAACCCCATACCGGAGCGTTCCTGTTCCGGTCTGGTAGTAAACATGGGACGCATCGCCTCCTCTATGTTTTCAATACCCCTGCCTGTATCACTGACCTCAACGAAAAAAATATTTTCCCGTATCCGGCAGCGGATATGTATCTTCTTTACCTCCTGGTCATATCCGTGAATAATGGCATTCGTCACAGCTTCCGAAACAGCTGTCTTCACATCAGCCACCTCCTCTACCGTAGGATTGAGCTGTGTCATAAATGCGGCAACTGTCACCCGGGCAAACCCTTCATTCTCCGATCTGCTGTCAAATCTGATCTCCATTTCATTCGTATTTTTCATACCTCATCCTCCTCATATATCTGCATAATTTTCGTCACACCTGACAATGTCAGTATTTTTTTGATTCTCGCATTTGCATGCACTGCCCAGACCTCTCCTCCGATCAGGCAGATCGTTTTATATCTTCCCATAATTACCCCTATTCCGGAACTGTCCATAAAATCCGTCTTCTCAAAATCAAAAATAATATATTTAATATGATTTCTGTCGATAACCGCATCCGCTTCCCGCTTCATCTCTTCCGCGTTATGATGATCCACTTCACGCGGCAGATAAATTGTCAGACAGTTCTCCTGAACCTGATATTTCATCATACTCCTCCTCATGAAATCTGATAAGGGTCTGCCCCCTTCGCACAGAATTGTGCAAAAATAAAGGATGTGCCATTCTGCACATCCTCTTCTTTAGTAATTTTCTGTCTTTATTCTTTATTTTTCTCTTTTTTAATATTGTCTGATCTATTTGTGTATTTTATTGTCCGCTGCTGCCGTCTCCGGTGTCTCCGCTGTCGGATGAGCCCTTAATGGTCTGCAGGTTGTCAGAAGCTTCGTCCGCATACTGCGAATTCCCATATTCATCCACTACTCTCTGGAAATAGGTTGCCGCATTTTCATTGTCTCCGCTGCCCATATAGGCTTCTCCCAGCCGGAAGAGCGCTTCGCCGTTATTATAGCCGGCATCCATTCTCACGACCTTGGAAAGGGCAGTAATCGCATCTTCATAGTTTTCGGCATCCAAAGCATTCCTGCCTTCCGACATCCTGTTTTCACAGGCTCTGGGATAAATTGTATCTGTCAGGTCATCATACTGGGCTTTCCCGTTATCTCCAAGATTATCTCTTGAAATACTGAGCAGAGAATCGGCCAGAGTGTTGGATTCATACGCGCCTGATCTGTATTCTTCCATAACTGCCATAAGATTCTCATAACTGTCAATAGTATTGGCCGCCTTCTGGGCGTCCGCCTCGGCGCTTTCACTTTCCGCGCGATAGTTATCCAGAGTCCTGGTCTGGGCGCTGATCTGAGCTTCCAGGGAATCAATCTGCTGACTGTATTCCCTTATCTGATTATTCAGACGCTCTGACCGGGACTGATTAACCGCCGGAGCTACCAGGAACCAGATAATTGCCGCGCCGATGGCCGCACCGATAAAAATATTTGCGACAGCAAGATGCGATGCCATTGATTTGACCGTAGAATGTTTCGGCTGAATAATTGTCTCATTGCCCAGACTATATTCCACAGCATCATCTTTTTTCTTTTTCTCAATTCTGCGGCCTCTGCCTCTTCTGGCCGTCAGTTCATGCATATACCTTAACGTAGTCTCGTTTGCCGTATCAATTCTCCGCGCCGCGCGCAGCACCTGCCTTGCGCGGGAATACTGCTCCGTACGAAGATAAAGCAGAGCCAGCAGCTGATGAGCCTTCAAAAATGAAGGATGAGAAGTAATCACCTGTTTCAGCTGAATAATTGCCAGGTCTTCTCCGTTCTGGCGGCAGTATCCGATGCACTGGTTATATTTTTTTACAGCCTGATTAATCGTCTCAAGCTCATTTGCGGAGGCCTGTACTTCTTTAATAAAATAATTGGCTATGTTGTCTCTCGGACGCAGATTTTTACTGATAATCCACTCTACCAGAGCTTCCGCGACTTCTCCTGTTCCATAATATACAAGTCCCAGAAGATTTCTCGCCGCGATATTTTCCCTGTTAAACTGCAGGCTTATCCTGAGTGACTTTGCTGCCCCTGACATATCGCGGATCTGCGCCTTTCTCAGTCCATCATTATACCAGTAATTGGACTGGTATACGATCTTCTTCGCGTAATCCATTTATACTCACCACAATCTTTCTGACAAAAGTCATTTCTTCTGATCCATGACTTGTTTCAGAAGATCTGTCATATCCGACAGATCCTCCTGGTAAACAGCTTCCTCTATCTCTTCCACTTCGAGGCTTGGTTTAAATTTTTTCAGTTCTTCCTCATAGTTGAGCATCTGTATTCCTCCTGAATCAGTTCCTTTATCATCCCCGCCAGATACAGAGAACCAAGGCAGTAAACTCTGCGTTCTCCCCGGTGCGCCAGTATATAATGAAGCGCGTCTTTTACATTCTCTGTAACAATAACGGGTTTATCCGTGTATCTTTCAAACAGCCGGCCCAGCTCTTCTGCCTGAGCGGCCCTTCTGTCCGCAATCAGCGTTACCACATAAAAATCAGCCTGAACGTTCCGGCACAGACAGGATATCATATCCTCATAATCCTTGTCCTTCACCGCGGAAAACAGAATCACTCTGCCCCTGACGTCCGGCAGCACACTGGCCGCAAACGCTTCCACAGCGCTTACATTATGGGCCCCGTCCACATAGACATCCGGAAGGACTTCTTCCATCCGGCCTGCCCACTTTACGCCGGACAGCGCCTCTCTCCATATATCCGGATGTCCCGAATCTCCAAAGAGAATCCGCATGACTTCCAGGGCAAGCATGGCATTGGCCGGCTGATAAGTCCCGATATTATTCAATTTCCACGTGGTATTTCCATA
>DWZZ01000029.1 GCA_019117305.1 Candidatus Mediterraneibacter merdigallinarum
CAGTCTCTTCCGGCGTCCCTTCTCAAATTATACAAATCCGAATCTACTTCCCGAAAATCTCCGCTGCCTGTTTCATGTTTTCTATTATCGGCACTCCAAACGGGCATCTGGTCTGGCATGCGCCGCACTGGATGCACTCTCCTGCATGATGGGGCAGTACTTCATAATGCTCTCTGACTGTCTCCGGCACAGTTCCCTGGGCTTTTACAAGATTGAGGAATTTTGTGACTGAAGCCACATCAATTTTCTGAGGGCAGGGTGCGCAGTGACTGCAGTACATACAGTGTCCCTTCCAGCTGATATTCGGAAAGGACGCGAAGGCAGGCGCATAGTCCCGTTCTTCTTCTGCGGCCTCCTCATAGGCAATACTCTCTTCAAGCTGCTCCACGCTGTGGACTCCCGTCAGAACGGTTGCGACTCCCGGCCGCGTCAGAGCATAATGAATACACTGATTCACAGTCAGGGCCTTTCCGGCCGGTGAAAGTTTTTCATCCAGAAGATCTCCGCCTCCAAATGCTTTCATAACGGTGATCCCTATCCCCAGCCTCTGACAGGTTTCATACAGTTCCTGACGCTCCGGATTCATATTGATCAAATGTTCCTTATAGTTCTTCTCCGCCCACAGTTCTTCTACATCCTCACTTGCCGGCTGCAGGTCATAACACGGATTCACGCTGAACATCAGCACTTCAATGTCACCGCTTTTCACCGCTTCCAGCGCCACCTCCGGATTGTGGCTGCTCAGACCGATATGTCTGATTACGCCTTTTTCTTTCAATTCCTTTACATACGCGAGCACAGGTCCGCCCGCGACTGTATGCCAGTCTTTCACAGAGTCTACATAGTGGATCATGCCAACATCAATATAGTCTGTCTGAAGGAGAGAAAGCATCTCCTCCATGCCCGCTTTTACTTCATCAATATTTCTCGTCCTTTTATACTGTCCCTCTTTCCAGACCGAACAGACGTGAGACTGGATCATAAACTTTTCTCTTCTTCCCCTCAGCGCTTCTCCGACGCTCGCGCGTACCTTCGGGTCAGAAGCGTAAAGGTCAAAATAATTGATGCCCTGACTCTCTGCCTCGTCCAGCAGTCTCTTTGTATTGCGGCACTCATCCTCCGCAAAACCTTCACATCCTAATCCGATCTCACTGACCAGAAGCCCTGTGCTGCCCAATTTCCGATATTTCATCATTCTCCTCCATTCCTTCAGCGCCCATGCGGTCCATGTCCTCAGCACCGTACGCCTTTTCTGCTCCATATTCTGAAAGAAAGGATGCTTCAGATCCATCTTTGCGATAAATCTGAAGCACCCTGTTCTTATCTGTCAGACATCTCCATTTTCATCTTCAGCACGGCGATCATGGCAATGTCCGATTTTCCGCTTTTATTTTGCGGTTATTTTTCTGTTTTTCTTTTCTTCCAGGCCACAAACAACAGTGCTGCTGCCATCAGCATTCCCGCTGCCGGCAGGAACAGGTTTGTAGTATCTCCTGTCTGTACCGCTTTGTCTGTCTGGTCTCCGTCCTGGCCGCCTGAAGGCTTCTGAGTATCTGACGGCTTCTGTCCCGGATCTGTCGGATCAGATGGATCTGTCGGCTGTTTACCTTCCTCTACTGTTACTGTAAAGGCAGCTGTTTTACCGCCGTAAGTTACCGTCACATTCTGTTCGCCTACTGTATTCGGATCATATCCGCTTACCGTGTAATCGCCGGCCTTGAGTTCAACTTTACTTCCATCGCTATATACCGCTGTTACTGTCAGACCACTCAGATCAAGTTTCTCACCCTGAGTGTACACTGTCTTCACGTCACCGCCAAGCTCGATCCTGTCAAGTGTCGGCTGAGGTTCTTCAGAAGCTTTTACTGTTACAGTAAAGACTGCTGATACGCCTTTGTATGTCACAGTTACTTCCTGCGTGCCTAACGCGTTCGGATCGTATCCTGTTACTTCGTATCCTTCTGCAATCTCTTCTGTTGTTCCGTCACTGTATACCGCGATTACGCCCAGATCGCTCAGATCCAGCTCTTCGCCCTGGATGTATTCTGTCTTGGACGGACCGGTAAGCTCGATTCTGTCAAGCGTCGGCTCCGGCTGCGGCTCATCTTTTGTAACGGTAACAGTAAATGTTGCTGTCTTTTCTGTATCACCGCTTGCAGCTGTTACAGAAACAGTCGCTTCACCTTCTGCTACAGCAGAAATTGTTACAGATGCTGTATCAGCGCCGTCTGTAATTTCAACAGCGTCTCCGTCAACAGTCCATGCGTATGTCGGATTATCCATTCCTGCCGCAAGTGCGTTCAGGACAGTTGTATCGCCGATCACCAGCTGGCTGTCGCCGCCGATCTTAACGCTTGCGCCGGATGTATTTGTCCAGATCAGCATCTGGCTGCAGTTATTCTGGCCTTCTACACCGTCGTTGCCGCGGTTGTTCCATGCATAGTACGGAATTGCCTGCAGTTTTGCATCAATGATCTCACCGTTGTTATTATATTTAACATCGCCGGTGATCTCTACTACGCCGTTCAGAAGATCTTCATTGTAGGTAGCTGTCAGCTCAGCGTCTCTCGGGATCACAAAGTTCAGCGGGCTGAAGTTCGCGATATCAGAATTCAGCTGTGCGTTTCCTGCCATCTCAATGCTGTATACGATCGGTCCGCGCTGCAGAGCGATTCTTCCCTGGTTAGCTTCTACATTCGGATCTGCCTCTGTCATTCTGATTTCCATCGGGATGGAAATTCTGACAACGTCGCCGGCATTCCATGTACGTGTAATTGCAACATAACCTTTTTCTGCCTCAGCTGTTACAGCTTCGCCGTTGACAGAAATTGTTACGTTCTGGTTTGCCTGTTCCTCTACCCAGCCCGGGATACGGATGTTCATTGTGAATTCCTTTTCCTCATCCGGGTTAACCGTCATCTTGATGTCGCCGTTCCACGGATATTCTGTTTCCTGGATCAGGCCAACATTTGTTCCGTCAACATTTACATTACCATCGCTTCCGATGTACATATTAACAAACAGTTTGTCGCCATGTACTGTGTACATATATTCGCTTAATTTTGCGATTGTACGCATCAGGTTCGGCGGGCAGCATGCGCATGCGAACCAGTCAGAACGCGGATCTCCGTTTCTTGCCTCAAGATATGTACTGTAGTAGAACTTATCTCCTGTCAGATTTGTTCCTACAAGGATTGCATTGTACAGGTTCTTCTCCACTACGTCCGCGTATTTTGCGTCTTCGTGGATCAGGTTCATTCTCTGGTTCCAGTTTGCAAGTGCGATCGTCGCGCAGATCTCACAATAGGAGTCGTCATTCGGCAGTTCGTACGGATCACCAAAATCCTCGCCGTGGGAACGTACACCGATACCGCCGGTGATATATGTCTTTGTGTTTGCAACAGAATCCCAGATCGCGTCCATCGTATTCAGATAAGCCTCTCTGTCCGGATCATCTTCCGGAAGCAGTGTGGCAACATCTGTTACGCCCGCGTAGAAGTAGCATGCACGTACTGCATGTCCTACAGCCTCTGTGATTTCCTTGATGGATGCATTATCCTGTGAATATTCACCGCCCCAGTAACCGCTTTCACGTTCATCCATGTTCGTACCTCTGCGGTCAATCAGCGTTTTTGCTGTCTCTACATATTTATCGCCTGTGCCTTCGCCTTCATATTCCTCTACGAGTTTCGCGAATTTTACAAGCGCCAGCTCGATCTCTTCATGCCCCGGAACTTCATGACGTGTTCCGTCCGGTCCGAACAGAGTTACAATCTCGTCCGCGAAACGTCTTCCGACTACATAAAGGCTGTAGTCCGGATCGCCGATTCCTTCTCTGTAACGTGTATAAGCTACAACACCCTCAAGGAAATGTCCAGCATTATACATCTCATGGTTGGAGAAGTCATGCCATCTGTGTGTTCCCGGTGAGCTTCCGCCTGCATGAGCAGTGCTTCTTAATGTAAAGTGTGTGTCGATATAACCGTCTGCGTACTGTACCTGCTCGATCAGTGAGATCCAGTAAGCCAGTTTCTCTTCCAGTACCGCTTTCTGAGCTACCATCTCCGGATCTGTATCATCATTGATTACAGACAGAGTATAGGAAATTGCCTCGATACTCTTGTAAATATCAGAATCCTGGAATACATATCCCTGGAATTCATCATAGGGCTCGCCGTTCAGCTTCGCAATTGCATTTACGAAGTTCGGCTCTCCGCCGGACGGCTGTTCGATCTGATAGATCGCTTTGTTCAGTGAATTTACAGCGTTTACTTTCTGTTTCGGATTCCAGAAGTTATCTGTCAGCTGTACATTTTCAAAGGTAACTGTGCTGTTGGCAACCGGTGTAACGACCGGCTCATTTACTGTTACTCTCGCAACCGCATCAAATGTATCATCTCCCGAAACAACTGTACCTTTTACTTCAAAGGTTGTTCCGACCTTATCTTCTGCATATAATTCCGGATCAACATCTTCCCACTCAACAGGAACAAGTTTGGAGTTGAATTTCTCGCCGAAATTAAAGCCGTTATTTCCCATCAGGTCAGGTGTCGGATCATCAAACGCGATACCATTTGCCACAACTGTCTTCGGGAGAATCGGCGCTCTTCCTGCCTCAGTTGCTGTTACATAGTCGTCAATGCTTGTAATCGCATCAACTTTGATCTGCATGCTGGCTGTACGGGATACAGTTTCTCCGTTCTGCTCACGGGATACTGTCAGGTTCAGAGTGCCATAACCACTGTCTTTTGCCTGAATGCTTACCTGCGCTTCGTCAGTTGCGCCGGCGATAGACATGTACTCGCTTCCTTCTGTCAGTTCCCACTTATAGCTGAGTCCGTCAAGGCCTGTCGGAAGACTTTCTGCTGTAAAGACTCCTGTCTCGCCTTTAAGGATTCTTTCTTTTCCTGTAATCTGTGCGGAAATAAGCTCGTTCCATTCCGCAGTCATTTCCTCGCCGAATACTTCCCACTCGCCGATACCTACGCCATTTGCGCCTGAGCCGTTGCGTTCGATATTCAGACGAAGCTGTGTTGTCTTCACCGGTTCTTTGAATGTTACAACATTCCAGTAACGGTTATTTCCGTTCAGGTAATCTCCCGGCTGATCAGAAGCAGCGTCCGCGCTTCCGTATTTGACGCCGACAGTAGATACGTCTGCTCCTGTCTCATCTGTCATGTCCGTAATCTTCTGCCAGGATGCTGTCTCGTAGTCATAATACTCTACTTCACAGCTCTTCGGGAAAGTTACATTGCCTGACGCCGTCAGATTTCCGTTATCTGCCCAGTACATTACGCGCATGCCGTTCAGCACATAAGGCGCGTCCCAGGTCAGCATAACTGTTGTCGGATAAGTGCTGCTGTTCCAGGTGTTCCAGGAAGTTCCCGCATCTGTTGCAAGCTGGCCGTTATTCACATTTGTAACCGGCGTATTCTGTGCATCTGCAGAAGCAGTAGCCTGGGGAGCAACATTATCGCCTGATGACTGGGCAACCTCTGTTCCGTATACTTCCACTTCACCGATGCCCACGCCTGTCGAACCATCACCATTGCGGTCAATCACAAGACGAAGTTTGCTTGTCTGAACAGACTCGTTCAGGGCTACGCCGTTCCAGTAACGGTTATTTCCATTTGTATAATCCGCCGCATTTGCTCCGGCAGCATCTTTGGAGCCGAATTTCACCCCGACAGATGATGTGTCAGCGCCTGTCTCATCTACAAGCTCTGTGATGTCTGTCCATTCTTTGGACCGCTCATTGTACCACTGAAGTTTGCAGTCAGACGGGAACTGTACGCCGCCGTTATCTGACCACCACATTACACGTACACTGGAAATGTCATATGTAGTATTGCCCCAGTCAAGGTCCACAGTTACAGGATATTCAACATCCCCGCTCTGAGCCCAGGTGTTCCATGTTGTGTTGGAACCCTCTGCCATTTTTCCATCATTAATAGCAGCAACCGCGTTGTCCGGCAGCGTTGTATTTGTATATGAAGCAGTTATATCTGCCTCCCCTGCAACATTGGTGCCTGACGCGATCGTCGGATATCCGAATGCCTCCCACTCACTGATACCTACACCGTTAGTGCCGCTTCCGTTACGCTGGATCTTCATCTGAAGTTCTTTTGTAGTAATCGGCTCTGAGAATTTCACATAATTCCAGTATTTGTTGTTTCCGTTAATTCCGTTATTGGAGCTGGAATCAACTTCAGTACCAACCTCATCTGTCGCCATACCTTTCTCGTTTGTCATACCGGTAATCTGCTGTGCCTCTCCCTCTTCATCCACGTAATAAAGTGTGGCTGATTTCGGGAATGTCACATTTGCGTTGGACTCCAGCGTAGCGTTATCCGCCCACCAGATTACCCGCATTCCGGTAATAACCTGTTCTGAATCCCATTTCAGAGATGTTGTTACCGGATAGTGTTCGTCATCCGTGCCCCAGCTGTTCCAGCTTGTATACGGATCTGACGTAGCCAGCTCACCGTCATTCATAGACGCCGTAGAGATACCGTACGTATTCGTATAAGACGCATCCGCAGTAGCTTTCAGGGCAATGTTATTGCCCGGATTCTCAGCATCAACCTGAACTGCCGGCACTGAATTATCGCCGTCTTCCGGTGCTGCGCTGACCGGGCTTACGGGAGCCATTGTAAAGATCATCGCCGCGCTCAGAAGAACTGCTACAATTCTTTTTTTCATTTTCTCCTTCCTCCTGTAAATAAGATTTGATGATCCATTGACTCATTGCCGTTCTTGTTTCTTCTTTAATAATAGCGATCCGAATAACAGAAAAAATATACAGCATTTCTGCTGCTGTAATTTCCGTTCACTATGCAAGACACAGACCGGCTGATCATTCGTCAGGATCATACTCAGGGATAACGCATCTGCAAATGTGTCTGTGATTTGTAAACCTTTCTTTCGCCACAGCACCGGCTGCTGATACAACACGCTCTTTCCTCAGGCGTTAACAGCAGGCGCAGCTGCCGGGTCCGAAAGATTTTTCTGATAAAATGAATGCGCAACGTACTTATATTCTGCGCTGCGCTATAATTTTTTCAGGTTTTCACATCTTTATCAATTGCCATAGATGTCTTATCGCTCTATGATATAATCATACCACCGCATAAATCATCCCGCAATCTGAAAACAGCCTGTTTCTCAGGTTTATAAGTTATTTACAATACATTTTTGGGTTTTTCTTTTCGCTTTTTAATACAAATATATTTTTGGGTTCGTTTTTCTTTTTATAATTGTGATTTTTTTCAGCTTTTCCAGCTCTTTCAGTTATATACAGCACTCTGAAACTGTTTTTTCATTCAAAATATTAAACGATTTACATGGAAGTTTGTAAGAAATTCTATTTTTTTTATACATCTGACATTAAATTTCCGTCCTATCCGGCACATACTTCTTTTTTTGCCCGGCCGGCCGGAATCCATCGTGCCTGACTATGCGCACTGCCGCGCTGCGCTCACATCCTAAAACGGTATCCTTAAGAAACATGCGCCGCCAGGCGCACATACAGCAAGACAGCCGCCCGGCCGAACAAATTCGGCCGGGCGGCTGTCTGCTGACTGCTATTTTAATAGTTATTTCCAGTCGTCAACATTCCGGATTATTCCGGTTGCCGCTCATTTTTTCTTTTCTTCCTTTTTTCGGATAATTACTGCTGCCGCAGCGGCACTTAATGCCATAACAGATACATAAACTCCCGGGTTTGCATTGTCTCCGGTCTTAACTGCAGCCTTGCCTCCTTCCTTATCCGAATCTTCTTTACTGCCTGACTGTTCCGGTTTCTTTCCCGGATCATTCTGTTTATCCGGCTCCTTCGGTCCGTCCGGTTTCTCCGGCTGTCCGGGATTTTCAGGATTTTCCGGTTTTTCAGGATCTTCCGGTTCTTCCGGTTCCTGAGTGGTCTTATCGATATTGGTAATCCTGATTTCCGCTGTCACCGCATTACCTGCAGTATCTGTAAACACAGCTTTTTCTTCTGTGTTTTCCTGATATGTTTTCACAGCAATCAGACCGTTATCACTTAATATCCAGCCTTCCGGAAGATTTGTTCCGGCCAGAGGCTCATCAAAAGTAATCGTTACCACAACATCGCCATCTGTCGGTTCTTCTGTGGAATATGCCACCTCTGCAGTTGGAGCTGTCTGATCGAAATAGAAAGTATATGTCCTTTCTGTCGGATATACGCCTCCGGCAGGAGGAACACAGTCGCGGACAATCAGTATGTTCTTTCCGTCTCCGCCGTTTCCTTCATTTAATACATCCTGTATGTCTTCAAACAGAACTCCGTCTTCTGTTCCGTCAAGCCGGAATTCTGTTCCATTCAGTACAAACTGAAGCAGCCTTCCATTATCTGTGAACTTAAGATCAAATGTTTCATTTAATAATGCGTTTTCTTCGATTGCAGTCTCTGTATTTCCGATAACAAACCATGCCGCCGGAGCTTCTGACTCAAATACAAGTTCATTATACCTGGATATAAGATCCTCTGCAGCTTTCCTTACATCTGCTCCTTCTGCATCCGGATTTTCATATACATCCTCTGCATGTTTGCAGGCTGTCAGGAAATCATCCCATGTATCATCATGCTGATAAATGTATTCCTTCCCGATTGCCTCTTCAGCAGTTTTCATTGCTTCTTCCAGAGCTGTTTTATCTACCGCCAGTGCATCAACAGCATCATTCAGGGCTTTTGCCGCATCATCAGCCTGCGTCTGAGCTGCTTCCGGATCATCCATTACTTCTTTTGCCGCTTCCAGCTTCTCCTGCATTTCCGTCCAGGATTCCTCTGTGTAGTCTTCTTCTTTCAGATCTTCTGCTGCATTGATCGCGGCCTCAAGTTCCGTCTTATCCGCTCTTTTGACAAGTGCGTCTATTGCGTCTCTAAGCGCCTGTGCCGCATCCGCAATTTCTGTATCCGAAGCCAGCGGGTCGTCCAGAACTGCCTTTGCTTCCTGAAGTTTCTCTTCCATTACACCCCAGGGATCTGTCAGATAGTCCTCTTTATTCAGCGCTTCTGCTTCGCTGACCACGGCCTCAAGGGCTGATTTATCCGCCTCTTCAAACTTCTGCACTCTATAATATCCCGGCATATAAGCGGTCCGGTAGAAATACAGGTTGACTGCGCTGTCCTGATCAACTGTGAAATATCCTTCAATTCCATTTTTAATATTTCCGTCCAGCGGTCCCTGATAATCTACGCCTTTTGAGCCTGTTTCCGAAGGCGATTCATAGGCAACGCGGCAGCTTAAATCGCCCATATCACTCAGTGAGAACGGTTTCCCCTGTTCACCGCTGATCGGATCAATTCCATCATTTACAAATTTAAAAGAAACTTTTACACGGACCACTCCATCTTCGCCCACAACAAACTCCTGGCCTGTAATCTCAAAATGCCCGTAGTTGTCCGGATCCATAGCATCTGCGTTAAATCCGACTTCTGTGCCTCTCAGGTCACTTTCTGCTGTCTGGATCAGTTTTTCAGCATCAACAAATGCATTATAGCAGGTGAGTATCTTTTCTGTTGACGCGCCGCTGCTTACATTCGAGCCTTCCTGGAACGCCGCAACCACCGGCAAAATACTTTCCGTGAGTTTATCACTGTATATAAATCTGCCGTCTTCCCCTTCTTTATCCGGATTATAATATGCTACCTTGTCATTAAGCATATTCAGCCAGTAATATTTTTCCAGTGTATTATACGCAGTATCCACTTCTGACTGGAATGCCTTTTCATCTTCCAGTACAGTTCCCGCCCGATTCAGCGCATTCGTAAACCCTTTATAATATGACTGGGCGGGATAGTCGAACTGCGCATCCTTTACTTCATCATAAAGTTTCTGAAGCGCCGCCTTATCCGTGTCCGGCACAAGAGCTTCCCTTGCGTTGTTCAGAGCGTCCGCCGCATCATCCACCTCTGACTGCACCGCAAGGACATTATCCCGCACAATCCTCGCCGCTTCCAGCTTCTCCTGCATTGCCGCCCAGAAGTCCTCCGTGTAATTCTCTTCATCCAAAGCTTCCGCCGCATTGATCGCAGTCTCAAGTTCTGTTTTGTCAGCCGCCGTAAACTTCTGTACCCTGAAGAAACCGGGCATAACGGAATCTTCCACCGTCAGACTGATTACACTGTCCAGAGGTACTGTCACCTCTCCGATAAAGCCGTTTCCATAAGATCCATTCAGATTATCTTTGCCGCTGATGCCCTTCGAGCCTTTCTGAGACGGCGACTCATAGGCAACTCTGCAGCTGGCCTTTGTCATCTCGCTGACGCTGTATTCATCCCCTTCCTCTCCTGTAACCGGACTGATTCCGTCATTCACAAACCGGATGAAGACCTTCACGCTTACATTTCCGGCCGCATCGGACACAAATTCCTGTCCTGTGATCTCAAAATGTCCGTAATTTCCTGGATCCAGCGCTGTCTTTGTATCAAAATCATCCTCTGCATTAAAACCGAATTCCACACCTCTCAGATCCGGATCCGCTGTCTCCGCCCCGTGTTTCTCAGCCTCTGCAAAGCCTTCATAGTACCCTTTCAGAATATCCGGCTCTGTATTGACATTCGCGTACCTTGCCGTTTTAAACGCAGATACAACAGGAAGAATACTCTCTGTAATCTTATCACTGTATACAAATCTGCCGTCCTGCCCCGCCTTATCCGGATTGTAATAAGAAACTTTATCATTAACCATATTCAGCCAGTAATACTTTTCCAGATAATAATAAGCAGAATCTACATCTTCCTGTATTGCCGTGTCATTTTCCAGTACATCTGCCGCATCTGCCAGCGCGTCTGTGAATCTGTCGCAGAAGGTTGTATTCGGATATGCAAACACCGCATCCTTTACTTCATTATAAAGCTGCTGAAGTTCGGTTTTGTCTGCCGGCGGCACCTTATCCTCAAGAGCAGCCACCGCGTCGTTGAGCTCCTGCGCGGCTTCCGAGACTTCTGACGTTGTAGCAATGACATCATCCAGAACCTCTCTGGCCTCTTCCAGTTTCTGCTGCATCGCTGCCCAGGACTCTTCTGTATAATCATCTGCAGTCAGTCCTTCCGCCCCGACGATTGCCTCTTCAAGAGCAGAACGGTCAATAACATTCACATTGTTAATCTGTATATTCCAGAAATATGCCGTTGTTCCGTGCCAGCTGATATACAGAGAATAATTTCCCGAAGCCGGCTTTCCCGTCTGGCTTTTAATCGGGAACTCCATCTCCGTCCGATCCGGGGAAACTACAGCGCCCGCATCAATCGCGCTTTCACCTACGCCTGTACGCTGACTCTCTGCCCCCCGCAGATCTACGCCGCTGACATGGACAACCGGTGCTGCCGTGAATTTCAGGCCGGCAATTTCAGTCTTATCTTCATTTTTGCTTAAATCGTATGTTTTTCCTCCCGCAGTAATTGTGGCAACCGGCCGGTTTCCATATTCCGTTGATACAGAACCTGCTCCGTCGTCAGAAAGATATACAAAACTCCAGGTTCCTTCTCCGTCTGTCCCATTCATATCATAAATGCAGACAGCCCGGTAGTTTTTTGTCTCTCCGGATGCCAGAGCCGCTGTATCCCAGTTATCTGTATAAAGCAGATGTCTTCCGTCTCTATATTCATAAATCCATTCCGTTGATCCGTCCGGGACATAATTCGTAGGGCCGTTGAGTTCAACTGTAACTCTTCCATTTTCATAAGAAACAAAGTCTGTCATATAAATCGGAGAGATCAGTTCCGCAAGATTTTTCTCTGCCGTTTCCAGCGCATCCAGAGCTTCTGTCACGTCACCCGCGGAAGCTTCCTCATTTTCATATACAGTCTGCGCATTACTCAAAGCAGTTTCCAGCGCATTCCAGCTGCTGATTACGTAATCTTCTTCATTCAGCCCCGCCATTTTTTCCACAACACGGTCAATTGCTTCTTTCAGTCCTGTCTTATCTGCCGGATCAGGTTGTTCCGGATTTTCAATCAGTTTATACAGCTCTACTTCCCCCGTGCTGACTACTGTTTCATGAGCAGAATTTAATGTCAGTCTGACACTTTTTGCAGGAACTGCAGAAAAACTGATGTCCGTCCATGTCAGAGAATTGTCAGTTACTGCCTGGTCTGCTGTCTGTATATAGCTGCTTCCGTCGGCGCTCACCTCCACCAGGCAACTGTTCGGCGCGCCATTTCCCACGCCTCCGCCTGCATTTCGCGGATGAATCCGTACTTTACACAGGTTCACCTGTTCCTCAAAGGTAAACGTATACACCTGAGGCTTTGAATTCGACGGATCGGTATAATTGCTGTTTGTGTAAGTAGTTGTGTCCCCGTCAAAACTTGCTTCCAGAGTATCGCCGTCATTTGTGGGGCCAAGAGTCTTTGCCGTCATGGACGCAATTTCATCCAGGCCGATTTTTACTTCCCGGGATTCATTCTGCCCTGTCCCTGTTCCGCCGGGATCCGGAACGCTCTGAGCATGAGCGACAGCAGGAAGTGCAGAAAAGTTCATGCTGAATACCATTACAGCACTTAACACAGCAGCAGCACTTCGTTTCAAAACGCCCTTTCCTTTTCTCATCTTTTTTCCTCCTTTTCCTACTAAATAACTTCCCGGAATCTTCTGCCCTGATTTTATAAGGCTTTCGGACCCTTCTCTCAAAAATTTCTTTTTCCGCACAATATTCAGTTGTCAAATTTCGGTTAGTATCCCACTCATCGAGATTCCAAGAAGTTATTTTCCCCTCTTTCGGGGTTTCCGTTATTTTTGCCATATTTATCAATGGCAGCTACTTATATATTAGCATTTTTCACAATGTTCAGCTTGCATATTTTATCTTTTCATTTATATTAATTAGTTATTTTTAGTTTATCTCCATTTTTTTGTTTATATTTCACGTTCCCGATTGTCTTCGCATATTTATGTCAGATATTCACAACGCAAAAGAACATCTCTGTTTTTTCTATATCCCCTGTTTCAAAAGTAACCCGGCTATATGATACACATCAGAAATAAACGGACAGACCACCCTCACGCCTGCAATATCCATAATATTTTCAGCCATTCCACTGATTGTAAACGTAACTTCCTGACGGATTATTTTCTCTTTTATACTTTCCGGAGACTTTACCCTGCTGTTAATAGATTCAATAGGATTTCGGTCATTACAGGCCTCAAAAATAAAAAAATCCCGAAAAACATTGATTTTTCGGGATTTTTGAGAGGCGCAGACCGGATTTGAACCGGTGCATCAGGGTGTTGCAGACCCACGCCTTACCGCTTGGCTACTGCGCCTTACTATAAATATCTGTACATGATGCACTGTTATTATATTCATGCACTTAATGAAGTATACCAGAATTTCAGACAAACGTCAAATAAAAACCTGCCCTTCTCCCGAAATCAGCTGTTTCGGGAGAAGGGCGGATCACATTTCGTTATGTGTTCAGCTCAATGAGAAATATTCGTCATGACCCTTCTTGCAGACTAATCTCTCTCCTCGCTCCACTCAAGGATTGTTCCGGAATTCGCATCGATCTCGAAGTCATACTCGATACGATTGTAGAAAATCTCTCCTTCGTATTTGTACCTTCCGTCATCTCTGTCCAGCTCAATTTTTACATTCTGCGCAGTGGCTCCGGGCACACGGTCCAGCGCGATCTGCACTGCCTCATCCTGACTGATTGCCACGCCTGCTGATGAACCGGAATTTGCGCTGCTTTGATTCTGATCCTGCCCCGCCGTATTTTCAGTAACTGTCTGTCCCTGGGCATTTCCGCTGTCGGAAGCATCTGTCTGATCCGTTTCATTCTGAACAGAATTGCTGTTCTGTGTATCATCGACCTGAATTCCTGCATTGTTTTCGATTGCCTCTACATCAGAGCTGACAATCGCTCCGTCAGACGCCTGAATTTCGTAATCGTATTCCTTTTCTGCCGCGTCAAAGCGTATTTCATATACTTTCCTTCCGTCATCTCTGTCTTCTGATACCCTAAGTCTTGTAGTGTCGGATTCGCTGACTCCGGCGTCATTAAGCGCCACCTCCAGAGCCGCGTCTCTTCCGATGTCACTGCTGTTTCCACATCCTGTAAATACCCCTAATACTACTGCTGACGCCAGTGCCGCTGCTGCTAAAATCTTCTTCTTCATTTTTCATTTCTCCTTTCAGATATTATTCTCTATTTTTTATTCTTTGTTTTTGTTGATTTAAATATATATGAGAAAGATTAAAGCAACATTAAAGAACGCAGTTTTTTTAATTTTTGATCATTTCTTTTTCTCTGTCATATTCTGTTTTCAAGTTCTGCTTCCTCATCGTCCGCCGGAATGGTAAAGGTAAACCTGCTTCCCTCTCCCGGACGGCTCTCGGCCTTCACAGTCCCTCCGTGGGCCTGTGCAATCCATTTGACCATAGAAAGTCCCAGG
The DNA here is from genome assembly GCA_019117305.1 of Candidatus Mediterraneibacter merdigallinarum. Taxonomy (GTDB): domain Bacteria; phylum Bacillota; class Clostridia; order Lachnospirales; family Lachnospiraceae; genus Mediterraneibacter; species Mediterraneibacter merdigallinarum. The sequence continues at coordinate 14,421 of DWZZ01000029.1, forward strand.
CCGGAATGATTTTCCCCCTGCCGGCCGGTTCTGGACGCATCCGCCCGGTAAAACCGTTCCCAGATATAAGGCAGGTGCTCCGGCTCAATCCCGATGCCGTCGTCTTCCACACATCCGATAATTTCCCTGCCGGAACGTTTCAGGGAAACAATAACATGGCCGTTCTCTTTGCTGTAAGTCACTGCATTTGAAATCAGGTTGATCAGCATGCGGATATAAAAAGTCTCATCCGCCCGGGCATAAAGATCCGGTTCAATCCGGGTTTCTACTGTCACACCGCGCCCTTCTTCTTCCGCCAGAAGCTGCTGTTCCTCCGCTGCTATGCCGGTAAGTTCGCTGAGATTCAGATATTCTTTGTTCAGCGGCTGTCTGCCCTGATCTGCTCTGGAAAGGAACAGCAGATGAGAAATAATATCCGACATGTCCCGGGCCTTTTTCTGAATCAGCATAATCTGCTCTCGCTGCTTTGCGGAAAGTGTTTCGTCCTCCAGGCATGCGCTGCACTGAGCCAGAATCACGCTCACCGGCGTACGCAGTTCGTGCGACACATCCGATGTAAACTGTTTTTCCCGCTGAAACGCTTCCTCCAGTTCCGAAAGCATTTCGTCAAACGTATCCGCCAGCGTATAGATTTCATCCCCCCGTGTTCTGCCGCCGCCTGTAATGCCGATACGTTGGGACAGATCTGCATCTGTCCGGATTTTTCTCACCGTATCTGTAATTTTTTTTACCGGCATCAGCGTGCGTCTGGTAAAACGGTATCCGATAAACGCCGTTGCGACAACCAGCGCCGGCAGCAGAATAAGCGCGAACCGGATGGTAACCGTGAAGCTGGCCTCCGCATCTGTAACTGATGTAATTCCCCGTATATATACGGTATAGTCTTCTGTCAGGCGGAAGGACATGTCATAAACATACCATTCTGTATTTCCTTCGGTAATACTCCTTACCTGTCCATCCGCGAAATCCGGCTGAGAATCAAATCCATAAGGAATTCTGCCATAAAGAAAATACATATCTTCATCATAAAGGGAAAGATATACATCCTGTGTCACAGAATAAAAATCAGAATCCAGCTGCAGTTCTCCGTTCCTGAGCCATACATCATCCGCGCTGTCCTGCACTCTTCTTTCCAGTCGGGACTGCGTGGATGACAATACTTCTCTCGTACTCAGCGAAAAAAGGATCGCAAGAGCCGCGCAGGTCACAAGAACCATAAAAAATGTATATAGAACGGTCAGTTTTAGTTTTAATGACAATCGTTTCATTTCTGCACCTTCAAAACATACCCGGAGCCCCGTACCGTATGAATCAGTTTTACATCGCATCCCTCGTCAATTTTCCTTCTCAGATAACGGATATAGACGTCAATTACGTTCGAGCCTCCGGCATAGTCAAAATTCCACAAATGCTGCTCCAGCCTGTCCCTGGAAAGTACGATTCCCTGATTCTGTATCATATACCTGAGAAGGGAAAACTCCTTGCCTGACAGTCGGATCTCCCTGCCCGCCCGCATCACTTTGTGAGTATCCGTGTGCAACTCCAGATCCGCCAGCCGATAACATGCTGTCGGCGCATCCCCCGGTTTTCTCAGAAGCACCCGGATCCTGGCCAGCAGCTCCTCAAATGCAAAAGGTTTAACCAGATAATCGTTTGCTCCTGCGTCCAGCCCGGTCACCCGGTCCTCAATGCTGTCCCGCGCCGTCAGAAGAAGTACCGGAGTGGCATCCCCGCGGCCACGCATCTTCTTCAGCACCTTCAGGCCGTCCGCCTTCGGCATCATAATATCCAGCACCACTGCGTCATACCCTGCGCTTTCCAGATACTCCAGTGCCTCTTCTCCGTCAAAGCAGGAATCCACACTGTAGTGTTCCTGCGACAGACGGGAACTGATAATCCGGTTCAGATCCTTTTCATCCTCCGCAATCAAAATCCGCATAACCACACCTCCTCTGTTTTTCCCATTGTTATCATACAGTATACCCTTGCATTTCCGCCATTGTAAAGGGAAGAACGACCGAAGATAAGAGAACATTTTTCTTGACATGGAAGAATTGGAATTATATTCTGAAAATATCATTAACAGGGGTCAGACCCTTTTGAAAAAGGGTACGTCCCCTTTAAGGAGAATTTTCACTATGAACCACACAATTTCCAAAGAGCTTATTCATTTTATCGAATCCAGTCCTTCTTGTTTCCATGCGGTGAAATTTACAGAAGATTTGCTTTTAAAGGATCATTTTACGCAATTACAGGAAAATGAAAAATGGCAGATTCAAAGGGGCGGGCGTTATTTTGTTGCACGTAATGGGTCTGCACTCATTGCTTTTACTGTTCCGGAGCAGAGCTTTTCGGGCATGCGCATTATTGCAGGCCACAGTGATTCTCCCTCCTTCAAGATCAAGGAGAATCCTGAACTGGAAACAGAGAAGCATTATATACGCCTGAACGTGGAGGGATACGGCGGCATGTTGTGCGCCCCCTGGTTTGACCGCCCGCTGTCTGTGGCCGGAAGAGTAATTATTAAGAACAAAGAGACCGGAAAGTTTGAATCCCGACTTGTAAATATTGACCGGGATCTTATTATGATTCCCAGTCTCGCCATCCACATGAACCGTGATGCAAACAAGGGATATTCCTACAATATCCAGAAGGACATGCTGCCTCTTTACGGCGATATTTCTGCAAAAGGAACATTTCTGAAAATCACTGCTGACGCTGCCGGTGTAAAGGAAAACGAGATTCTGGGGCATGATCTGTTTTTGTATAACCGGCAAAAAGGCTGCATCTGGGGTGCTTCTCAGGAGTATATTTCCAGTCCCAGACTGGATGACCTGCAGTGTGCCTTTGCTTCTTTGAAAGGCTTTTTGTCCGCTCCCAGAGAATCTCACCTTGCTGTTTACTGTATCCTGGACAATGAGGAAACCGGAAGCAATACAAAACAGGGAGCCGCATCCACCTTCCTGTACGACACCCTGACCAGAGCATATCGTGGTCTGGGAATGACAGAAGAGGATTATCTGGTGCACCTTGCGGACAGCTTTATGATTTCGGCTGATAATGCCCATGCCGTCCATCCCAATTATACCGATAAGGCCGATCCGTCCAACCGGCCGTTTCTGAATGGAGGAATTGTAATCAAATTCAACGCCGGGCAGAAATACTGTACCGACGCACTTTCCGCCGCCATGTTCCGGGATATATGCCGGGAAGCCGGAGTACCGGTTCAGACTTTCGCAAACCGTTCCGACATGGCCGGAGGTTCCACTCTGGGAAATATCTCAAACACACGGGTAGCGCTGAACACTGTTGACATCGGCCTTCCTCAGCTTGCCATGCACTCCCCGTATGAAACTGCCGGAACAAAAGACACCGGATATCTGATAAAAGCAGCAGAGAAATTCTTCCTATAGGGAGAATTTCTCTGCTGCTCTTTTTCTTTCCTTTATTTTTTTGCTTTTACGTTCCTTTTCTCCACTTCAGCCTGAAACTGCACGGCAAGATTCTGCCATTCCTGATAGCCTTCTTCTCCTCTGTGATCAGGCAGGGTATAATTTTCTTTTAAATATTTTCCCATATATGCAGTAACTTTCTGTGCGCCGTGGAGATTCAGATGATCTCCTTTGTCATAACTGTCTTTTTTCCAGTCGATTCCGATTTCTTTTGTCTTCATATTCAGATCAATATATGGAAGTGCGTTTTCTTTGGCATACGCTTCAATCGCATTATGTTTTTTATAGTTGTAATTATGCGGAGACGGCGCGCTCATAAGCAGAAGATCCGCGCCATTCTCTCTGCACATTTTCTTTATGTCTTCCATATAGTAATAAACAAATTCCGGAATCTGCTGCACATCTTTTGTTTCTTTCATATAGTGGTCGCTTCCTTCATAAGGAACCACTTTATCCCGTATTTCAAATCCTTTGAATACAGTACGTCCTGTGTACTTTTTCCCGTCAATAATCTGCTTCCACAGATTATGATAACGGAATATAGGGAAATAATACCGGACAGGTTCTATAATTGACATTGAGACATTAGTAAGAAATCCCGGATCACGAAACATCGCATTTGTCTCAAGAATAACCAATTTAGGCGACTGTGTTTTAAACGCCTCTTTCAGCAGAAAACAAGTCTCCTGGATCCTTTGTCCCGGCTGACCACAGTCAAATGACGTAATCCCCGTCTGATTCCACAGATCCATCGGAGACATCGAAGTATAACTTTCACTGTCTCCAATCACCAGAATGTCAATTGTATTTTCCGGTTCTGCGCCAACCGACGCAAAGGAACGGCTTCTCCCTATAATACCGTCTTTCATGCTGACAGCCACTTTCTGTATGCCAAAAGAAAGCACTCCCAGCAGCATTACAAATATTAAAACAAATAAAATAATTCTTTTTTTCGCTTTCAAACTTTCCTCCTCGGTATACTGAAAATACTCCCTTAGAATCCTGCGTATATGAGATCAACTTTCTGATATCCATCCCCGTACGCCGCAAATATAACCACCGCCAGAATCAGCGCATAGTACGCGCACCAGCGCAGCGGAAGCCGGCATTCCGAGAGCCTTTCCCTCACACATATTCCCCGTTCTTTTATCATACCGACTACTGCCACCACAATGCACCCGGCCACAACCGCTACAATATCAGACTTCTGCAGTCCCAGGTTAAGAAGAGTTCCGTCCCACAACTGCCGGATCTGGAAATCCTCAGATATACTTCGGAACATATGGAGGCCCGCCCGGAATCCATCTGCCCGGAAAAACAGCTCTCCCACAAAAATAATGATCCATGTTTTTGTAATCTGTACTCTTCGCCATGCCCGGGAATCCTCGCGGATATGAAAGACGTTCAATGCCCGGTCCCTTACAGGCTGTACGGCAATGCCCAGCAGGATCAGGGTAAAATAATACAATCCATAGAAAATATAACTCCACCTTGCGCCATGCCACAAACCGTTGCAGATCCATACCGGCAGAAGCGCCATGGCAGAAGTTCCCAGCATGGTTACATACTTGCCCAGATGTTTTCTGCCGTACTGGTTCCATTTCTTTACAATCCCGGACATAGAAACCGGATAGAAAATATATGTCTTAAACCATACTCCCAGTGTAATATGCCATCTTCTCCAGAACTCCGCAGCATTTCTTGCGCAGAAAGGCTGACGGAAGTTTTCCGGAAGACGAACTCCGAAAAGTTCACCGCTTCCGATTATCATATCCATACATCCTGAAAATTCCATATAAAGCTGTACGGTATAGGCTACTGCTGATACGGCAACAATGAGACCGCTGTAAGATGTATAGTGCTCAAACACCATTCCTACCGCAACCGCCAGCCGGTCAGCCACAATCTTTTTCTTAAAAAGCCCCCATATAATCCGGATATATCCGTTTTGCAGATTCCGAAGTTCCAACGGCTTCTCTGAGAAAAGGGTATCAGATACATCGGAATATCTGCTGATTGGTCCTTCCATAATCTGGGGAAAAAACGCAAGGAAAAGCGCTGTATTTTCCAGATTCGTCTCCGCTTTTATCTTTCCCCAGTACACATCGGCCATATAGCCAATAGCCTGCAGGGTATAAAAGGATATGCCGATAGGCATAATAAGAGACTTCTGCTCCAGCGAAAAAGGAAGATGACACATCTCTATCACGCCGGATATATTACTGGCAAAGAAATTATAGTACTTCAGATACGCCAGCACACCCAGCAAAAGCACAACTCCAAGCAGAAGCACCCGTCTGCTCTGCTTCTGGTATGCCGCTTTTACCGCCTTCCGCTCGCTCCCCGAAACTTTGGCGGCCGCTGCTTTTTCCTCCGATTTCAGCCATGCCAGCCATATACCGATACAGTGGACAAGCAGTGTGGTCGCGAGAAGATATACCAGCAGCTTTCCGCTGAACAGATAGAAAAACACATAGCCGCATGCCAGCAGCACCCGCCTGCGCCAGCCTTTCGGCGCAAGCTGGTAAACTGCCAGACATACAGGGAGGAACAAAAGCACATATAATAATGAATCGTAAGACATTGTTTAATTCTCCTGCAGTCTGCAAACCATTTTGTAAATCGCTCCGGCGGAATTAAAATTCTCCGGAATCATTTCAGATGCCTCAATCTCTATATCAAAAGCCTCCTCAAGTTCTGCTACAAGGGTGATCACTCCGAATGAATCCAGCAGCCTGTCATCAATCAGCGCCTGTTCCTTCTCATAATCAATACTGTCATCAATCTCCCGTAAAATATTCATTAAAGTTTCCATCCTGATAAACCTCCTGCAATCTCTGTTATTTCTTCTGCCGCGCGGCGTTTTCCGCCGTCACTTCCGTCCTCCGGCATATTCCATAAATATGTATCCCTCTGTTTTCTCAGCAGCTGCCAGCCTTCGTCCTGCTGATATGTCACAACCGACGGCAGCGGGTGACTCAAAAACAGGGACATTCCTTCCATCGCCGAATACGCGCCTGTCCGTTCAAAAGCAAGAATTTTTCCGCTCTGCACTCCCGTCAGCTTCACATCTCTGCACAATACGTCATTTACCGTACAGAGCGCGCCGCATATCGTCCACGCTTTCTCTCTGCCCTGCTGTTCTCCCGGAAGCACCTGGAGATGCGGTTCATACATCCCGCGGATCTGTCCGTCATAATTGATCTGGTGATTTCCTCCGTCCACAATACAGTATTCCGTATCTCCGTTTTTCTTTATATCCCGGATCTGGGTCAGGTAATATCCGCACTCAGCCGCGATGGCCCGACCCAGTTCAATTGTCACATGCCCCTTCCACTGCATGGAATCTATGGCCTCCCTGAGAGCTGTCAACCCTTCATCTTTGTATGTCTGCACGTCCTTGCCCTGAAAATACGGGACTGCAATACCAGGACCATATTCCAGACAGGGAATGGACACTTTCCACTCGTCCCGAATCCGGATCAGAAGATCATCCAGCATGGAGATCTCTTTTTCCAGCTGCTTTAGCGAACGTTTCTGCGTTCCTGAGAAGTAATGGATCCCTTCTATTTCAAGGTACGGACTCATATTTACCACATTGAATACACTATGGAGCATATCTTCATCCATTCCAAACTGATTACCGCTTGTAAGTCTTGGATACAGTCTGAGCTTCACCATATGGGCATCACTCCACTCCACAAAATAGTGAAGCTGTTTTACGGATTCCACGGTATACGCGCACCGCCCCTGACAGAATTCCAGAATCCGGAATATATCTTCCTTCTTTTTAAGTACTCCGGATATAAACAGTTTTTCAGGCGGGATCCGAAGTTTTCTGCAGATCTCAAATTCGCCCATGGAACATACTTCAATCCGATCCGCTTCCTCCGCCATGTGAGCAGTCAGAAAGGGATTTGCCTTCATTGCATAACACAGGCCCACATCTTTCCCGAAAGCATTCCGGAGCCGCATGGTCTGGGCGGTCAGCCGGTCAAGATCAAAAACATACAATGGTGTTCCATAACGCGCCGCCGCGTATTCCAGTTTTTCTTTATTCAACTCTCCTACCTTCCTTTCCCGGCCGCTACTTTTTTCAGATAATCCCGGTCCGTTTTTCCGTTTTTATTCAATGGCATGACGCTCATCTGCACCAGACGTGGAGGCACCATATAAAGTGGAAGCTTTTCCTTCAAAGTTCTGCGTACTTCCGAGGGCTCCACATCTCCCATATAAAATCCCACGATACGGTTTCTGTCACGGTCAAATATGCAGCAGCTTTTCTGAATATTGTCCACGCTGTTCATAGCGCTTTCGATTTCCTCCAGCTCAATCCGGTGTCCCATGTGTTTAATCTGAAAATCTTTGCGTCCGGCAAATACCAGCTCTCCGTTTTCATCAAAGCATCCCATATCACCGGTTTTATAAATTCTTGTCTTTTCATTTCCATTTACAGGATACAGAACAAACCGCTGCGCCGTCTGCTCCGGATTGCGGTAATAGCCTTCCGCCAGTGATTCTCCTGCCACGCAGATCTCTCCCTGTTGTCCCGGCGCAGTTATCTGCTGTCCGTCTTCACCCAGAAGAAATACAACTCTTCCGGGGAAGGCGCGCCCTGCAGGGATTTTTTCTTTGTCATCATACCGGCGCTTCACCCGGTAAAATGTACAGTTGCATGTAATTTCCGTAGGACCATACAGATTCACGAATTCGGCGTCAGGAAGGGCATCCTGCCAGATCCGAAGCTGTTTCGGAGGCATTGCCTCCCCGCTGAACATAACTTTGTTCACATACTCCGGCACCCGGTAAGCCAGTCCTTTCAGCGAGGATACAAGCGTCAGCGCGGACACGGCCCAGGTCAGTGTGGTTACTTTCCGATCACACAGATCATCCAGCAGTCTGGGCGGCGTTGAAAAGTATTCTTTCGGAATCAGCGCCAGTTCCGCTCCTGTCATTACTGCCGAATAGATGTCTTTTACCGATACGTCAAAATCAAAAGGCGCCTGGTTGCCAATCACATCAGCCTCTGTTATATGGAAGCACTCCGTAAAATGTCCGATAAACTGAAGTACTGATCTGTGGCTTACGATCACTGCTTTCGGATTCCCTGTCGAACCGGATGTAAACAGTCCGTATAAGGGATCCGCCCTGCGCCCTGCAGAACGAAGCTGTGCAAGCTTTCCCGCGTCCATTTCTGATTTCAGAAGATCTTCTGCCAGAACCGGCTTCAGTTTACCGTCCGCCAGAAGTCCCGTTGTCTCCAGCAGATTTTTTCCGTTTTCATCCACGACAACAGTCTCCGCTTCCAGCGTCCCGAAAATCTTTTGCAGCCGGTCTCCCGGATTGTCGGGATTAACAGGAACGTAAAAGCATCCTGCGTACACGGTACCGAACATAGCGGCCAGCGTAACTGCGCTCTTTTCCATGAGAATAGGCACCGGCCGTCCCGCCGGAACCAGACCGGCAAGTCTGCTCCCGATTTTTCGGGCCATTACGGCCAGTTCATGCCACGTCAGCGACATTCTGGTATCAGACACAGCAGTTTTATATTTATACTTCTCTTCTGCCTGCTCAAGGCAGTCAAGAATGCTGTCATATTCTTTTTGTGTGTCATTTTTATTCAAAGTCATTTGTTATCACCCCTTGCGTCTTTGTTGGGATTAATTGTAAGGGACAGATATTAACATGTCCTGTATAGATTCTTAAGATGATATGTATACATTCTTAAGGTAATATGTATTCGGATTTGTATGATTGAGAAGGGACGCCGGAAGAGACCGGTGGGGTGCCGGAGACCACACTTGCGTTCGGACCGCAGACGAAGCCGGTACGTAAGAGCGCAAAGATTTGAACTGTCAGAAATATAAATGTTTTGAATTTATAGTCACACAGGCCTGTACAAAAACCACAGTAAATTCAATTGTCCCTGGTGTCTCCTGATATGATAAACTGTACTGTAAGAATATATTTATCCAGGCAGCCGGAAGGTCCTGCCCCGGCCGCCTGCGTCCTGACAGGAGGGAAATATTATGAATCTTAATATCGGAATTATCGGAACGAATTTTATCAGCAGTGACTTCTGTGAAGCGGCCGCTTCTGTGCCGGAAGCAGCGCTGTATGCCGTTTACTCCCGGAAACAGGAAACCGGTGACGGATTTGCCAAAAAACACGGAATTCCCCGGGTATATACGGATTATGACGCCTTTCTTGATTCCGGCCTGAACGCGGTCTATGTGGCGTCTCCCAACTTTGTTCACTGCGAACAGACTCTGAAGGCGCTGAGGCGCGGAAAGCATGTGCTCTGTGAAAAAGTTATGGCAGTGAATGAAACCCAGGTGCAGTCCATGATTAACTGCGCCCGGGAAAACGGTCTGATCCTTCTGGAAGCCATGCGCCCGGATTTTGATCCGGCATATGATCTGATTGAACAGACTCTGCCCCGGCTGGACCGGCTGTCCCGCGCCACATTTGAATTCTGCCAGTATTCCAGCCGGTACGACCGTTTTCTTAGCGGAGAAACCGTAAATGCCTTTAACCCGGAACTGTGCAATGCCGCCGTTATGGACATCGGCGTATACTGCATTCACTCTCTGACACGTCTGTTCGGAATGCCGGAACAGATCAAAGCCTTTTCCACAAAACTGTCAAACGGATTTGAGGGAAGCGGCACAGTACTGATGCAGTATGACGGCATGACGGCAGAAGCCATTTATTCCAAAACTGCAGTTTCTGTCACGCCCAGTGTGATCCAGGGAGAAAAGGGCTCCCTTCTCATCGACTATGTCAGCCGCCCTGAGACCCTGGAGCTGCGTCTCAGGAAAGGATCCCGGGATCCACTGTCAGGAGGGAGTACAGAAATGCTGCCCTATACACCGGCAGATAACAATATGATTTATGAAATAAGGGAATTTATAAGACTGATTAAAAATAAGGAAGTGAACCATAAGTATCTGCAATATTCTCTGGATACCATTCGGATTATTGACGAAGTAAGACGACAGAACGGGATTGTTTTCCCCGGAGCAAATGAAAAATAACCGGCCGGTTTACAGGAAAAACAAACAGTTAAAAAGGGATGGTTTAAAATATACACACCGAATTTTTGACAGCTAAAACTTTCTCCATAAAATTCAAATTCCCTGCAGCAGGGAGCAGAATTTCAAAAACCTGCTCTCCGCTGCGGGGAATTTATGATCTCTTTTCCTATTTCTGTCCGCATGGTCTATTCCATCCCCAGTTTGATCTCCAGAATCCTTCTTACCGACTCGTCAATCCGCTCTTCGGTCAGTTCTCCATTTTCCAGAGCAGCCATAACGCCGTCATACGCCGCCTGAAAATCCGCCGGCATGAGAAGCATATCCACCCCCGCGTTCAAAGCCGCCACCGCAGCCTCCCCGGAGGAATACTGTTCCGTTATGGCGCCCATATTCAGAGCGTCTGTTATTACCAGCCCGTCAAAGCCCATATCCTCCCTGAGGAGGTCTGTAACCAACTGCCGGGACAGAGTAGCCGGTGTATTATCCCCGGTCACTTCCGGGCAGGCGATATGGCTGACCATAATGACCCGCAGTCCGTTGTCCGCCCCGTCCTGAAAGGGAACCAGAGCTCCGCTTTTCAGCTCTTCCAGGGTTTCCTCCACATAAACATAGCCCTCATGGGAGTCTGCCGTGGTTCCTCCATGTCCGGGGAAGTGTTTGTACATGCCGATAATCCCCTGGTCATTCAGCCCTTTCAGCTCTGCCGCCGCCATCCGGGATACCAGCTCCGGATCCGAGCCGAAAGAACGGTATTTCACCACCTCATTTGCCGGATTGGTCAGCACGTCCGCATCCGGCGCCGCGTCCATATTAAAGCCCAGATCTTTCAGATAGGCTCCGATGATGCTGCCGGTCTCATATGCCTCCTGCGTATCGCCGCCGGCGCCTACTTCACTCATATTGCCGATCTCCGGCACGCCGAAGGCTGAATTGCTTCCCACTCTTGCTACCTGTCCGCCTTCTTCGTCCACGGACAGGAAAATGGGAAATCCGCTCCGGGCAGATGCGTACTCCTGGGTGTTTTCAAGCATGGTCCGGGTCTGATCCGGATCTTTCAGATTCTGAGCAAAATAAATCAGACCTCCCACCGGATGTTCTTCCAGAGCCTCTCTGGTACCGTCTCCGGCCTGAATCACCGTTCCCACCCCGGTCAGCGCCTCCGGAGTAATCATAAAAAGCTGGTTTACCTTTTCTTCCAGAGTCATGGAATCCAGTACGCGGTCAATCTTCATTTCCTGCCAGGCCGCTTCCGCCTCCGGGCCGGCCCCCGATACCTCCGCAGCCGCCTGAACACCGGCTTTTGCAAAAGGCACTCCCAGAGGAAGGGGCCCGAAACTCTCTGCCCCGTTCTTCCCGGCCGGACCGGCCAGGAACCAGAATGCGCCTGCTCCCAGAAGAATGCACAGCAGCACTGCCGGAACAGTCCACAGGATCCATCTGCCGCCCTTCTTTTTCTGCTTATTTGCTCTGCCGTATCCGCTGTTTTTTCCGGAATTGTACTGTCTGCGTCTGTAATGCATGTTATTTTTCGGTCCTTTCTTTCTGTCTTTCCTGTTTTTCTTTCTGTCTGCGGTACGCCTGGTATATTCTGGAGCCGGTTATGCCCTTCAGCACATTTGCCGCGCACCGTCTCAGATCTTCTCTTTTAACGGCTCCGCTCTTTACTGCATTTTTCAGCCCGCGGACTGCGCTTCTGCCGCCCGGCATGATCAGATCATTTCCGGACGCCACAGCCCGCGCATGGCTTCCAAGTCCCTTGCCTGTGGCAAGCCAGTCCGTCATCACAAGCCCGTCAAATCCCCATTCGCACCGGAGCACTCCATCCAGCAGCACTTTGCTGTTATTTACATAAGTGCCGTTCACCTTATTATAGCTGGACATGACAGCGCCCGGCCTTCCTTCTTCAACCGCGATCCGGAACGCTCTCAGGTAAATCTCCCGCAGAGCCCGCTCATTCACATTCGCGTTGGTCCGGTTCCGGTTTTCTTCCTGATTGTTGCAGCAGAAATGCTTTATGGTGGCAAAGCAGCCCCTTCGGGACTGAACGCCTCTTGTCACTGCCGCGGCTGTCTTTCCCGCAAGCAGCGGATCTTCAGAATAGTATTCAAAATTCCGTCCGCACAGAGGATTCCGGTGTATATTGAGAGCCGGAGCCAGCCAGTATGTCACTCCATAAGCCTCCATCTCTTTTCCCACTGCTTCCCCCACAGTTTCCGCGAGAGGCAGATTCCAGGACTGAGCCAGAGACAGCCCTGCCGGAAATGAGGTGGCAAACTGATAAATACATGGCTGTTTCTCCGGATTTCCCAGGCTGAATCTGGTCAGCACTTTCGGGAAATATTTCATGGCTGACATAGATGGCTCAACACCTTTTACCTTTCCGCTTCTTGTGACTGTGGACATCCGCTGCAAACGGAGTCCGGCAGGCCCGTCCGCCAGACAGACATTTGGGATTCCTTTTCCCAGCAGCCGTCCGGTAGTATAACCTGCTGACCCCGGAGCTTCGAAAAATCTGGGGCCGCCGCCATGTACTCCCGCGCCCACAAGCAGTTCACACAGCTCATCATCATCCAGAGAATCCAGAAGTTTCGAAACTTCCCCTTCGCGAGGAATCTCCGGCAGCACGTACCGGTGCGTCTTCGCCGCAATTTTCTCCGCGCTGACTGCAATCCGCTCCACATCTGTATCCTGTATATCCGCCGTATCATCCAGCTGCGGAGGATCAATCTCCTTTACTTTGCTCATTCCCCTACATACAGACCGGCAGACCTCTGTCACTGCATCCCGATCCAGCGTAAGTACGGCAGCCGGCCATGTATTCCGGCTGGATGTTCCCAGACGCAGCACATAGTCTCCGGCCTCCAGCACATAGCTGGCATCTTCTTCCCGAAAATATGCCAGATCTCTCAGATCAAAATCAAGCTGCAGCTCCATGCTTTCTCCCGGCGCCAGCTCCCGGGTCTTGCCGAATGCGGCCAGTTTCTGATACTCTTTCGGCGCCCCGGTCTGCGGACAGCTTACATAGAGCTGGACCACTTCTTTTCCCGAAAACCGACTGCCTGTATTGGTCACTTTAACTTTTACCTGTACCGATACGGCACCGTCCGCCTGGCGTACATTCACCTGCTCCTTTTCCACAGAAAAGTCTGTGTAGGAGAGACCATAGCCGAAAGGATACCGGGGTTCTGCTCCGAAACTGTCAAAATAACGATATCCCACATAAATACCTTCCCGGTAATACTCTTCATCCACATTTCCATTCAGGTAGCTGTATTCCATTGCGCAGGGAATATCTTCATATTTTCCGGACCATGTATCTGCCGTTTTTCCCGATGGAGACGTCTTTCCGCTGATCAGATCCGCGAACGCCCTGCCGCCTTCCATTCCCTGCTGGGCAAAGAAAACAACGCTGTTAATGCCATGGATTCTGTCCAGGAAACTCATGTCAAAGACTGAGCCTGTATTGATTACTACAATTGTCCTGTCATATCCTTCGGCGCATGTCTTCAGGTTGGCCAGTTCCGCGTCAGACAGAGAATATTCTCCGCCCTCAAGCCTTTTGTCTCCGCCCTCGCCTGCCTGACGCGCAACTACATAAATACATGTATCCGTATCAGAGGCCTGAATATCCGTCTCTGTAACCGGCTGCCCGAAAGGATACTGATAGGGAACACTCATAAAATTTATGATTTCAGCAGGTTTCATCCGCATGATTTTCCGCCGGAACTCTTTCCGGAACGCTTCCTCGCCCTCCCGGTACAGTCCGGCATACTCCTCAATCCATTTCTTTGTCGTCACAGTAAATCCGGCCTGCTCCAGACCTTCCAGGATGGTCACTGCATGCCGCTCATTTACCTCACCTGAACCGGTTCCGCCTTTGATCGTCATCCCTGCTCCGGCTCCGTACAGCGCAATTTTCCCGGGAACGAGGGGAAGTGTTCCGTCATTTTCCAGCAGTACGATCCCTTCCAGCGCCGCCCGATAGGAAATCTCTTTGTTTGCTTCTTCCAGAGGCGTTACCCTGTCTGTAAACGCCGCTTTATTTCTGATCTTTATTTTCATGGCCGGTTCCTCCTTTTTCTCTTATGCTATTATAAGGCAAACCACACAGATTTTGTAAAAAAATAAAAAAAGTATTGTTTTTTATTCTCATCCTGCTTATTCTATTATAGGAACACAAACGGCAGTCCGGCCGCACACAGCCCTTCCGGACCGCCAGAAACATATTATAAACAGACGAGGTATACAAAATGAAACCGATTAAAGAAGGAAAAGTACGCGAAATCTATGACAACGGCGACAGCCTGATTCTGGTTGCGACTGACCGGATCAGCTGTTTTGACGTTATCCTGAAAAACACGATTACCAAAAAAGGAACCGTGCTCACACAGATGTCCAAGTTCTGGTTTAACATGACAAAGGATATCCTGCCGAATCATATGATTTCCACAGATGTAAAAGATATGCCGGAATTTTTCCGGAAACCGGAATTTGACGGGAACAGTATGATGTGCAAAAAGCTGAACATGCTTCCCATCGAATGCATTGTCCGCGGATATATTACAGGCAGCGGCTGGGCAAGCTATCAGAAAGACGGCACTGTATGCGGCATCCGCCTGCCGGAAGGTCTCAAAGAATCCGATAAACTGCCGGAGCCGATCTATACACCGTCCACAAAGGCTGAGATCGGCGACCACGATGAGAATATTTCCTATGAGCAGAGCATTGCTCATCTTGAAAAGGCATTCCCGGGCAAAGGGGAAGAATACGCTTCCAAGCTCCGCGACTACACTATCGCCCTTTACAAAAAATGTGCGGATTATGCCCTGAGCCGCGGTATCATTATCGCAGATACCAAGTTCGAATTCGGTCTGGACGAAAACGGCAATATCGTGCTGGGCGACGAGATGCTCACACCGGACAGCTCCCGTTTCTGGCCGGCTGACGGATATGAGCCGGGACACGGCCAGCCCTCCTTTGACAAACAGTTTGCCCGCGACTGGCTCAAAGCCAACCCGGACAATGACTGGACGCTTCCGGATGATATCGTGCAGAAAACAATTGATAAATATCTGCAGGGATACGAGATGCTGACAGGAGAGAAACTGCAGTAATACGGTTTCAATTAAAGACAGATTCAGCAGAACCGGTCACTCCGGTCTTTCTAAATGAATACTGATATAAAATCATTCCCGCAGTATATGCAAGAACAGGAAATAGTACTGTCACAGACAGTTTTATGGATATTCCACATATCAGCATTATACTGCGGGAATTTTATACTTCAGACAGCAGCATTCACTTCTGCCTTCTTTCGGGTTAAAACCACCTGTTCTGTATATTTTTTTAAGCAATTCACAGGGATACTTTTCTGACATATAAAACATTTTTACTCCCGGCATTTAATTGCGAATGTATTGCTTTTGTCCATACATTTGCGTATAATAGAATTGAAAATGAAGACATTAAATCCCGAAAGGAGTTTTTAATATGGCAAAATCAGCGAACCTTTATGCACGAATCGAGCCAGAAGTAAAAGAACAGGCGGAAACGATCTTAAATGCACTGGGCATTCCGGCGTCCAATGCAATCACCATGTTCTATAAGCAGATCATTCTTCACAGGGGCCTGCCCTTTGACGTAAAACTGCCAGATCCCCCTATGAATATCAGCCGTATGACGCCGGAGCAGTTAAACACAGAACTTGAGAAAGGATACGCGGATATCCAGGCGGAACGCACCCGCCCGGCTTCGGAGGTGTTTGCCGATATCCGTAAGGAACATGGCGTATGATTTATAAAGTTCAAATTACAACAGAAGCGGAGAATGACCTTCGAGGCATTTTTGAATATATTTCATCTGACCTGCAGTCAGTTCAGAATGCCGGTGGACAATTACCTGGTATTCTATGTACCAAACCATAAGAAGCAAACCGTCACAGTCATGCGCGTCATGTATGGCGGACGAGACATAGACAGACAGTTAAACCCTCTTTTGTAATTCACATGCTGTCCGCGTATAACAGCTCGAATACAGAAACAGTCCCCGGCTCTTTTTCTATAAAATATCTTATTTTAACATTTCCTCTTTCTTCTCCAGAATCGCCGCAACAGCAGCACATGCCGGACAGTCACAGTATTTTCCGCCTGCGGCCTTAATCTGACGTCCGTGTTCAGCTACACCTTTTGCAGCTTCCTCACCGCCGAATACTTTTGCGCCCATCTCTGACTCCGCAAATGCAATCAGATTGTCTACCGGCATAATGTCAGCTTCCAGCTCCTCAATGTATCTGGCTGTCTCTTCCGCCTCTTTGTCTGTACCGGCAGCATCCAGCCATGCCTGCGCCGCTGCTTTTGCCTCTGCACTGCAGGAATGCGCTGCCATAAGATCCTTTGTTTTTTCAATAACAAAATCACGTACTTCTTTTGTCATAACAAAAACCTTCTTTCTTATAAATTTGTCTCTATTGTATCACATGATCCAGGATTTTACGATATACTTCCCTTAACCGAAAAAATTATCGGGTAAATATATCAAATCCGGAATTCTGCCGGATTTACTGATGTCATTTTCTTACTGCTGCGGTATACCCCTGAAGAAGGAGGTATCAGCCCCGGTAAACGATCCGTAGATTTTCCGGAACTGATGAATTCCGAAAAATCGAGCAAAAGAAACGATAATATTTCTAATATTGATTTAAAATATATGATAACTGATATGGCTGAAATGGATAACAAAAACCGGCAGGACAATCGTATCATTGCATGGACTGCATATCCGGTCGTAATCATAACCGCACTCTGGGCTGTATTATCCGGTCATGCAAGTATTCTCGCGGCATGGATATTCGGCGCCGCCGTCGCTCTTGCCATAACAGGGCTCTGTCTCTTTGCCGTTAATCAGAACGATACTCCCGGCCGCAGAATCTATGGTATATTTATGATTCTCGGAACAGGACTTTCTTTACTGTTTTCATATTTAATGGGATTCAACAGTTCAATCCTGTTGTGTGTGGTATTTATCCTGTTCAGTACCGTAGTGGGAATCGCCATCCGGTAAAACAGAAAAGGCGCACATAAAAATATCTTCCGAAAACTTTATTGTGATCAGAAGATATTTTTTCATTTCTTTATAAATATTATAGCTCTTTCAATTCTTTAGATATGTTCCCACTCACCCCGGACACATGTCTGTTTTCAGGAGCGATTCTGCATCAGCACGCCTCTCTTCAGACGAAAGACCACATCCGCCTGATCTGCCAGCTCACCGGAATGGGTCACTACAATAACACACTTATTCATCCTGTGAGCACTGTCTTTGAGTATTTCCGTAATGTCTCCGGCGGTATCTTCGTCCAGACTGCCGGTAGGCTCATCCGCCAGAATAACCGGCGATTCACTGGCCAGGGCCCGGGCGATGGCCACCC
>DWZZ01000030.1 GCA_019117305.1 Candidatus Mediterraneibacter merdigallinarum
AGCTCAGTCGGTAGAGCACTTCACTCGTAATGAAGGGGTCGTCAGTTCAAGTCTGATTTCCGGCTTATAAGCAGAGCGCAATCCCAGGAACGTTGAGGGGTTGCGTTTTTCTATGTCACAGGATAAAAATATATGCTATACTGATGAAGTCGGTGTACAGGCGGGGGTATGTATTTTATTCCGGCAGAAACGTATAAAATTCAGTCAGGAGGAATCAGATATGAAGCCATCAGAAGAAGTGAAGAAGATGTTTGAACAGGACCGTTTCGCTACGGATAACGGCGCTTATATAGAAGAAGTAGACGACCATTACGCAAAGTGCAGTCTGAATATTGAAGACAGACATAAAAATGCCATGGGCGCGGTTATGGGCGGCGTGTATTTTACGCTGGCGGATTTTGCTCTGGCTGTGGCCACAAACTGGCAGGAAATGGGCTCCGTTTCTCTGGATTCTCAGATTACCTACCTGAGCCGGGCCAAAGGAACAAAACTGACAGCAGAGGCTGTCTGTGTAAAAAACGGCAGAACCACCAGCTATTACAGGATTGACGTAAAAGACGATCTGGGCAATCTGACTGCGGCAGTGACGGCGACCAGCTTCCGCGTGGCAAAATAGTATTATTCTCAATCAGTTTTTCAGGAGGAAAAAGATGGAAAGGTCAAAAGTATATTTTTGTGATTTCAGGGCAAAACCGGGAACCAATTTACCGGAAAAGCTTCAGAGACTTATAAAAAAGGCGGGGATCGGAAACATTAATTTTGACAGAAAGATGACGGCGATAAAAATTCATTTTGGCGAGCCGGGAAACCTGTCCTATCTTCGGCCAAATTATGCAAAGGCAGTGGCAGATGTGGTAAAAGAGCTGGGCGGACGTCCGTTCCTTACAGACTGCAACACACTTTATGTGGGGCGGAGGAAGGATGCTCTTGAACATTTGAGCGCTGCATACGAAAATGGATTTAACCTGCTGTCCACCGGCTGTCATATTATTATCGGCGACGGCCTGAAGGGAACAGATGACGTGAGCGTTCCGGTGAAGGGCGGAGAACTTGTAAAAGAAGCAAAAATCGGAAAAGCGATTATGGATGCAGATATATTTATCAGTCTCAGTCACTTTAAGGGACATGAAATGGCCGGGTTCGGCGGCTGCCTGAAAAATATCGGCATGGGCTGCGGCAGCCGTGCCGGCAAGATGGAACAGCACAACAGCGGAAAGCCTTCTGTTGATCCGGATGTCTGTGTGGGATGCAGAGTCTGTTCCAGAAATTGCGCACACGGCGCGATTTCATTCCCGGACAAAAAGGCAGTGATCGACCATGAGAAATGCGCAGGCTGCGGGAGATGTCTTGGAGCATGCAATTTTGACGCGATTTACAATGAGAATTCATCGGCAGTGAAGGAACTGAATATGAAGATCGCAGAGTATTCAAAGGCAGTAGTGGACGGCCGGCCGAATTTTCACATTAATCTGGTCCTGGATGTATCTCCTTACTGCGACTGCCATGGGGAAAATGATGTTCCGATTATACCGGATGTGGGAATGTTCGCGAGCTTCGATCCGGTCGCTCTGGATCAGGCATGCGCAGATGCCTGCAACGCGCAGAAACCCATACCCGGAAGTCTTCTGGATGAGCGGATGCATGAGAAGGGATTTTGTGATCACCACGATCATTTTGTAAACACAACGCCTCAGAGCGAATGGAAGACATGTCTTGCACATGCGGAAAAGATCGGGCTTGGCAGCAGGGATTATGAGCTGATTCGGGTTTGAGCAGCTTCAGTCTGAATACAGCGATGTCTGATCAAGGAAAACATGGAAGAGAGGAAATATTTTATGAAAAGGGAAAAATTCGGTTCTCGTCTGGGATTTATTCTGATCTCGGCCGGGTGCGCAATCGGACTGGGAAATGTATGGCGGTTCCCATATATTACCGGACAGTACGGCGGAGCGGCGTTTGTGCTGATCTATCTGCTGTGTCTGGTGCTTCTGGGACTGCCGATTATGGTAATGGAATTTTCTGTAGGCCGGGGCGCCGGCTGCAGTATTGCAATGGCTTTTGACAAACTGGAGCCTCTGGGAACAAAGTGGCACTGGTATAAGTGGCTCGGCATGGCCGGAAATTATCTGCTTATGATGTTTTATACTACAATCGGCGGCTGGCTTCTGATTTATCTGTATAAAATGGCCGCAGGAAGTTTTGAAGGAATGGATGCGGCGCAGATTGAAGGCGAATTCGGAAATCTGATGGGACAGCCGGTCCTTATGACAGTGTTTATGGCTGTTGTTGTAATTATGTGCTTTGGAATCGTAAGACTGGGACTTCAGAAAGGAGTCGAAGGCATTACAAAAATCATGATGGTCCTTCTTCTGATCCTTCTGATTATACTTGCCGTTCGCGCCATCATGCTTCCGGGGGCGGGCGCGGGACTGAAATTTTATCTTCTTCCGGATTTCAGAAAGATGAAAGAGGCAGGTATTCTGGAAGTTGTATCAGCGGCCATGAGTCAGTCCTTCTTTACATTAAGTCTTGGAATCGGCGCAATGGCAATTTTCGGAAGTTATATAGACAAGAAAAGGAGACTGGCAGGAGAAGCGGTTGCCATTACTGTGTTAGACACAAGCGTGGCTTTGATTTCCGGTCTGATTATTTTTCCGGCAAGCTTTGCTTTCGGTGTAAATCCGGATAGTGGTCCGAATCTGATTTTTATTACCCTGCCGAATATTTTTAATTCCATGGCAGGCGGCAGACTGTGGGGAGCAATCTTTTTCCTGTGCATGTTTTTTGCATCGGCATCCACAATTATTGCCGTATTTGAGAACATCATTGCATTTGCAATGGATCTGACCGGTTGCTCCAGAGGAAAGGCAGTAGCAGTAAATCTTGTGGCGATTCTTCTGCTTTCCATGCCGTGCGTGCTGGGCTACAATGTACTGAGCGGTTTCGCTCCGTTCGGGGAAGGAACGGCGATCCTGGATCTGGAAGACTTCATCGTCAGCAATAACATTCTGCCTATCGGCAGTCTGGTTTACGTACTGTTCTGTACAACCCGCTACGGCTGGGGCTGGAAAAACTTCCTCTCCGAAGCCAACGCCGGAGAAGGCCCCAAATTCCCCAAATGGGTAAGACTGTACGTAACCTTCATCATACCATTAATCATAATCTTCCTTTTCATCCAAGGCTACTGGAGCAAATTTGTAGGCTAGGCTTAAGCCATGCATAAAAAGAGAGAACATCAATCATCGTGCTTGCACGAATGAGGGATGTTCTCTCTTTTTATATAGGGCGCAGCCCGTGAGCGATGCATTGAGCACTTAGCGAGGCTATGCCGAGGTTAGTGCGAAAGTACACAGAGTGGATGGAGCGCGAAGCGCGAAAGCGAGCTGCAAGGCATGAGCCGGAAGGGGTTGAGGGCGCAGCCCGTGATCAGAGCCGCTTCTGATATATTTTCTCCACCACTCCGATCAGCGCATACAGAACCATCGCCATAATACACAACAGCACGATTGACATGAGCAGCCAGTTCATTTTAAATACCTGGCTCGAATAGATAATAAGATACCCCAGACCGTTTCTCGCTGCAAGAAATTCTCCGATCACCACGCCCACAAGGCAAAGTCCGATATTGACTTTCATGTTGCTGATGATCGCCGGAACAGAGCTTGGAAGTACGACCTTAAACAGTGCGTGCGTGCGGTTCCCGTGGAGCGTGTAGATGAGTTTGATTTTTTCTCTGTCAACCGTAGTAAAACTGGTATACAGGTTCATGATGCTCCCGAATACGGCGACGGACATACCGGCTACAATGATTGTTGTCGGGGTGGCCCCCAGCCATACGATCAGAAGCGGTGCCAGCGCTGATTTCGGCAGACTGTTCAGTACCACCAGATAGGGTTCCAGTATCTCGGAAAGATCCCGGCTGCACCAGAGCAGGACGGCAATCAGGATACCGGAGAAAGTCACAAGCAGGAAACTCACGATCGTCTCGTACAGTGTGATGCCGATATGCAGGAAGATTGACTGATCCAGTACCATTTCCCAGAAGCAGAGTGCGATCCGTGAAGGGCTGCTGAAGATAAAGGAATCGATAATGCCGCAATCGGCACACACCTCCCACAGAAGCAGAAATAGGATCAGAATAAGAATTCGGGCGATACATACAATCATACGGTGACGACGCAGCCGATGTAAAAACAATTCCTGCCCGTCAGAGTGATTTTTCGGTGATTTGGCCATCATGGTTCAGCTCCTTCCATATTTCGTTAAAATAAGTTTTGAATTCGGGCGCATTTCTTCGGATCAGCGGTGTGTCATGTTCCAGATCAAATGATATCGGAATGATGCGCGCTACAGATGCCGGACGCTTTGTGAGGATGATCACCCGGTCGGAGAGACTGACTGCCTCCGAGAGATCATGGGTGACGAGCAGAGCGGTCTTCCCGGATTCCCGGATGATCTGACCGATGTCATCGCTGACAGTCAGTCGAGTCTGATAGTCAAGTGCAGAGAATGGCTCGTCAAGCAGCAACAGTTCCGGTTCCAGAAGGAGGGTTCGGATAAGCGCCGCCCTCTGGCGCATGCCGCCGGACAGTTCAGAGGGTTTGGAGCGTGCGAACTGCTTCAAA
>DWZZ01000031.1 GCA_019117305.1 Candidatus Mediterraneibacter merdigallinarum
GTCAGTCCTACGATTTCTTCCAGCTTTCTGTCTGTCTCCTTCTGCGGGTACTCGGAATCATCCGGCATAATCAGAGAAACAGAACCGCTTTCCTCTTTCACTCCGGTTCCCCGTTTCAGAGGGCGGAAATGGCGGGGCACACGGCGGACAGTATATGTTTTTTTCTCAGCTCCCGTGGCTTCGGAAAATACCAGCTCCACAAAAGGTTCTGTTTCAGGCCCCACATACTGGCTCTGAAGTTCTGTCCCGTCCTTTTTATTTATTCCGGAGCTTGCCTCTCCGTACAGTGCAAATACGATAGCGTCAAATATAGTCGACTTTCCTGCTCCTGTATCTCCGGTAATCAGGAAAAGATTCTGATTGGTTTTTTCAAAATCAATCACCGTCCGTTTTCCGTAGGAACCGAACGCCTGCATGGTCAGTTTTACCGGTCTCATTCCTGGCTCACCCCCTGCACGGTATTAATCACATTCCGAAGCAGTTCCATTTCGTCTCTGTCTTCTTCATTCTCTTCGCCATTCAGTTTCAGAAATGAACAGCAGAGATCAAAAGGATCCAGCTCTTCCTGCGGAAGAATTTCCTTTGTATAATCGTTTTTCCGGACTGCCTCCCGACGGATTTCCAGAAGATTCGGAAAGGCATTGCGGATCCGGTCCTGCATATCAGATACATCCAGATCTGCCCGGTCTGTCAGAACAGCCGTCACGTAATCTTCGCAGCTTTGCTTTAAGATCTCTTCCAGACTGCCCCTGATGATACGGATCTGCCGCAGCGGATGAAGGGGAAGTACCGTCACGTTCCGGCTGCCTTTTTCCCTCAGTTCCGCCATAACAACTCCTTTCTGCTGTCCCGCCTCGCTGACCGAACATGCCAGTGGCGTGCCGCAGTAACGGCAGAATTCACTGCCGGCCTGCATAGGTTTATGAATATGTCCCAGCGCACAGTAGTCAAAAGGATTAAGGATGTCTGCATCCACCCGGTCTATATTTCCTACCGTGCAGATTTCCGAATCCATCCGCTCCACCTCGCCGGCATCCCGACCGGAGGGAAGATAAAACTGATGACTGACCAGCACATTTCTCTCCGTAAGATCCAGTTCTTCCCGTTCAATCAGTCTGCGCAGTGTTTCATTGTAAGACAGTACGTTCCCGTTCTCATCTGACCCTGTTATCTGCCGGACCATGGAAGGACGGACAAAAGGCAGGAGATAAAAATTCACCCTGCCGTATTCATCCCTCAGGACAACCTTTTCAATATGATCTTCCGGCGCTGTCGGAGGCATTCCGATCATATATACACTCTGCCGGGACAATACGCTCCGGAAACAGTTCAGCCTGGGGCCGCTGTCGTGATTGCCGCTGATCAGCATAATCGACGCGTCCGGCAGAGCAGCGGCAAGTCCTGCGATAAAACGGTCAAACACTTCCACCGCTTCCGCTGACGGCACAGCCTTGTCATAAATGTCTCCTGCAATCAGTATGGCGTCCGGATTCTCCCTCTCCGCCATGTCTGTAATCTGTTTCAGAATATATTCCTGATCCTCCCGCAGATCCCGGTTGATCAGCTTCAGACCGATATGCAGATCCGATAGATGAAAAAATTTCATGGTCTCTTTCCTTTCCCAAATCCGTTATACGAAAGAGTATAGCATGTTCCGCCCCTGTTGACCAGCCAGGTACTGTGTGCTTCTTCGGCTGCTCTGTTCTTTCTCTGCTTTTTCTATCTGCATTGCAGACCGTTTATCCTCCGATCGCTGACACGGCCGCTTTCATCACACCGGCCAGAAGCATTACCCCTATAGGATTCATTCGGAATTTTTTCAGAAGTATGATACAGATCACGAAAATCAGAACCAGACTCCAGTCTGTGTCCGGCAGACGGATCTTCTCTGAGCCGTCCCAGAACGCAGTTACAAGAATCGAGATCCCCGCGGACGCGATCATGGCCACTACCGCCGGTCTAAGAGATCCCAGAACGCTCTGCAGTACAGTCATGTTTCTGTATTTCAGATATAGTTTTGCAATCAGAGTAACAATAATACAGGACGGAAGAATACATCCCATAGTGGCTGCCAGAGCTCCCGGAATTCCTGCAATTTTAATGCCTACAAAAGTAGCTGAGTTGATGGCAATGGGCCCGGGCGTCATCTGGGAAATGGTCACCAGATCCGTAAATTCCGTCATGCCAAGCCAGCCGTGCTGTGTTACAACCTGTCCCTGAATCAGGGGCATTGCCGCATATCCTCCCCCGAAACTGAAAAGGCCGATCTGAAGAAAACTGAAAAAAAGCTGCAGACAGATCATCTCTTTTCCCCTCCTTTACTCAGAAAGGTTCTGACAATGCCGATCAGGCCGCAGACAAGAATAATACAGATCACATTGATCTCAAAGAAACATGCCGCCGCAAAGGCTCCCGCCATAATACAGAGAGACGCCGGATTTCTGCCCTCCACAATCCCCGCGGCCATATCATAGACTACCGAAGCAATCACTGCCCCTACTCCGGCCTGCATGCCTTCCAGCATCTGGCTGATAAGCCAGTTGTTCCGGAACGCATTATAGAAAACAGAGATCAGCGCGATAATCACAAAAGGCGGAATAACAGTGGCAACAATCGACACCAGTACTCCTGGAAGTCCGGCAAGCTTATACCCCACTACAATGGCCCCGTTAACCGCAATGGCACCCGGAGACGACTGGGCAATGGCAGTCAGGTCCAGCATCTCATCTTCTTCGATCCAGTGGTATTCGTCCACAAACTTCTTTTTCATCAGCGTTACAATCACATATCCGCCGCCGAATGTAAAAGCACTCAGGTACAGAGTTGACAGAAACAGTTTTACCAGCACTTCTTTTTTCTGCTTCATCTCATTTCTCCTCCTTCCTCCCCAGTATAATGACGGTTGATTTATATGTAAAATAGTATTATTCTATTAAATACATAATAAAATTCTTATATAAGGAGATACACTATGACACTTCGGCATATGAAAATATACGTCTCTGTTTTTCGTCTGAGCAGCATGACAAAAGCGGCGGAAGAACTTCATCTGGCTCAGCCCTCTGTCAGTCTCGCCGTCCGGGAACTGGAAGATTATTACGGAATCCGGCTTTTTGAGCGGATCGGAAGACATATTTCTTCGACAGAAGCGGGGAAAGAATTTTACAGCTACGCGGTTCACATTGTTTCACTGTTTGAAGAAATGGAGAAAAAAATCAGAAACTGGGATACACTGGGCATCCTCCGGATCGGAAGCAGTATTACCATCGGGACCCGGATTCTTCCTTCCCTTATCGCCCGGTGTCAGACTGCCTTTCCCGATCTGAGAGTGGAAGCTGTGGTAAACAATTCCACAGAAATTGAAAAGAAAATTTTAAATAATACAATTGATATCGGTCTGATCGAAACCCAGACCGGACAGAAGGAACTCTGTTCTGTGCCTTTTATGCAGGACTGCCTGTGCGCCATTCTTCCTCCCGGGCATCCTCTGGCCGGAAAGAAGGGCGTCTCTCTTTCTCAGCTTGTCCGTTACCCCTTTCTTATGCGGGAAAAAGGCAGCGCGGGGCGGGAGATCCTGGAGGCTGCATTTTCCATCAGCCAGCTGTCTGTCCGTCCGGTGTGGGAAAGCACAAGCACCCAGGCGATTGTAAAGGCAGTATCCCAGGGGCTTGGTGTGGCAGTTCTTCCTTATCTCCTTGTAGAAAAAGATATTCAGGAAAACACTGTCGTGGGACGGACATTAAATCCGCCCATACAGCGCAGCCTGAATATCATTTATCACAAAAGCAAATATTTAACGGAGAACATGAATGCTTTCATCTCTCTGTGCAGAACTTACGGCGCGGAACAGGAACCGGTTGTCATCCCTTCTTCTTCCGCTCCTTGCCCGTAAAATGCGTTATGTCGATTCTGAACACCGCTGTTCTCTCCAGCATTTCTCTGCTGAAAACAAGGTCTGCATCCGGAGCCGCATGCTCCATGATCCTGGAAAGAGCATATTGCTTTTCTTCATCAGAAGTAATCCGGCTGACTCTGCCCTTTCCCATGATGCTTCTGTAGGCATAGGAATAACTGCAGGTATAATTACCGGTGATCAGTTCGTGACAGCAGTCCATTTCCACTGCAACATCCGGATTAAGGGCAAATGCTTCCGCCTTTCTGCCCTCCGCCGCGCCGTGAAAATACAATACCAGCCGGGTAGTTTCTTCTCTCATATCAAAATCGTATCCGAAATTCACCGGAACTATGAACATTCCTTCCTCATCCACGGCGCCGATCCGGACCACATCACATTCTTCCAGTATCTCTCCCAGAACCTTTTTATCCGTGACTTCTCTTTTTTTCAGTCTCATTGCCCGCATTATCTTTCCGTCCTTAAAATCCCATTTCTTTCATCTCATTCTGCACCTGTTCCTCGCAGGAGCGCATGGCCAGTATGGTTTTCCCGAATACATCATTCAGTTCCCAGCCAAGCCGTTCCGCACCGGTACGGATCACATCCCTGGAACAGCCTGCGGCAAATCTTTTGTCTTTGAACTTTTTCTTTACACTGGACACTTCCATATCCATCGTGCTTTTGGACGGACGCATAAGTGCCGCAGCCCAGATCAGACCGGTAAGCTCATCTGCCGCAAAAAGGACTTTCTCCATCTCATGAACCGGCTCCACATCACTGCATATTCCATACCCGTGCGAGCATACCGTATGGATCATGTCTTCTCCCACGCCGCCTTTTTCCAGCAGTTCCGGTGCTTTTTTGCAGTGCTCCTCCGGGTACATTTCAAAATCAATATCATGCAGCAGACCGCTGATTCCCCAGTAATCGATCTCGTCTTCATATCCCAGCTCCTGCGCAAACCAGCGCATCACTCCTTCTACAGTAAGTGCGTGCTGAATATGAAAAGACTCCTTATTGTATGTCCGCAGCAGGTCCAGCGCCTGCTCTCTTGTAATCCTGCTTGTCCGCATATATCTTCCTCCTGTTATAAAATCAAATGTCAGTCATCTGCTCACCTGTTAATTATATATACATTTCCGTGCAGATGCAATTATTCTGTCCATCCGGATGCTATTCCGCCGTCTTATATTCTTCTTTCTTTTTCATTGATGCCAGAACTTTTCTGAACTGCACAGCAAACAGAACTGCAGTAAAAGTAACTGCGACAGTATCCGCAATTGGTTCTGCCATATAAACTGCTGTTGTCTGTCTGGACTGCAGAATCTGCGGCATAATATAGATCAGCGGAAGAAGAAGGACAAATTTTCGCATCACCGCGACAACAATGGATTCCACAGCTTTCCCCAACGCGTTAAATGTCATCTGGCAGGCTACCTGTATGCCGAACAGGAACATAACCACCATATAAATGCGAAGCGCTGTCTTTGTGTATTCCATCAATTCTGCGTCCGTGGTAAACATTGCGGCAAATCCTCCCGGGAACAGCATAACGAAGAGCCACAGAATAACAGAGTAACACAGGCTGGTCTTCAGCAGCAGTCTGAAAGCAGCCTTTACTCTTCCGGGATTTCCCGCGCCGTAATTATAACTGATAATAGGCTGCGCGCCCTGTCCGAGTCCCTGAAGGGGAAGCATGGCAAACTGCATAACACTGGTCAGAATTGTCATAGCTCCCACAGCAATATCACCGCCGTACTTCTGAAGGGAAGAGTTAAAGCAGACAGAAATTACACTCTCGCTGGCCTGCATAATAAAAGTAGATGTTCCAAGAGCCAGACAGGGAAGTATAATTTTCGGCACCAGACCGAAATTTTTCTTTCTGATCTTCAGAAATGTTTTCTTTCCGCACAGAAACCATACTACCCAGATACAGGATAAAGCCTGAGAAATAATCGTAGCCAGAGCCGCTCCGCGGACGTCCATGTTAAGTCCGAAAATAAAAACCGGATCCAGAATGATATTCGCCACTGCTCCGATCAATACCGAAAGCATACCGGTTTTTGCAAAGCCCT
The DNA here is from genome assembly GCA_019117305.1 of Candidatus Mediterraneibacter merdigallinarum. Classification (GTDB taxonomy): domain Bacteria; phylum Bacillota; class Clostridia; order Lachnospirales; family Lachnospiraceae; genus Mediterraneibacter; species Mediterraneibacter merdigallinarum. The sequence continues at coordinate 5,971 of DWZZ01000031.1, forward strand.
GGGCAGTAATAAATGCGTTCATGCCCAGTGTAACCTCAACAAAAATTGTGCCCAGCGCATAGATATTCATATAGTCTACCGCATAACCGATGGTATTGCTGCTGGCGCCAAACGCCATCAGAAAATCCCGGTTCCGGATCAGTAGTACCGCTGTGAGAATTACAGAAATGATAATCTGCACGACAAAACAGTTTCCCAGCGTTTTTTCCGCGGATTCTTTGTCCTGTTTTCCCATAAAAATAGACGCCCTCGGTGCTCCTCCATAGCCCACCAGTGCGGCGAACGCTGAGACAATCATAATCAAAGGCATACACACGCCGACTCCTGTCAGAGCAGTGGCGCCAATCTCCGGTATATGTCCGATATAGATCCGGTCCACAATATTATACAGCATATTAATAAGCTGAGCGGCAACTGTAGGAACCGCCAGCCGGAACAGCAGTTTCCCGATCGGCTCTTTCCCCAGAGCTTCTTTATCTGAACCGCTCTGCCCGGATATCTGGGTGTCCGCCGCAGCTGTTCCGTCGTCTTTTTCTTCATTCTCCTTATTTCCCAGGAAATCGTCTGATTTACGCTTCATATTCTTTCTTCCCTTCTATTTCCATTGCCCGGTCAATATTATTCAGCAGTTTCTTCCGGAATCTTGCATATCCTTCCAGCTCTTCCTCCGTAAACCCTTCCAGCACCATATCCCAGAATTCATCCTGAACCGATTCGATGCTTTCTGTTACCGGTCCGGCCTCGGGCTTCAGGATAAGATGAATCCGCCTCCGATCCTGCTGATCAGGCCTCCGATCCAGCAGAGACTTCTGGATGAGAGACTCCACTGCTTTAGAAACCGCGCCTTTGGACAGCATCCGCAGCTCTACGATATCTGCTGCTGTATCTTTTTCAGGATTGTTCTGGAGAAAACTGATTACATCTGCCTCGATTACAGTCAGATGGTGTTCTGTACAGACTCTTTTCAGCATTTTTTCATACAATTTAATTACGCCCCGGATTCCCATCCATGTTTCTGTATTCTGTTTCATATCTGCCTCCCGGTAATTAAGTTTATAAAAAAACTGTTTCCGCATAAACCATTATAGTCTTTCTGCAGAAACAGTCAATATTAATTCAAATATTTTGTGGCTTAATCGCAAATTTTATAACATGATCCTTTTTATGCTCAAAAATATCATAAGCCTCCATAATCTGATCCATACCACAGCGGTGAGTAATAAGAAAATCTGTGTCCAGTTTTCCGGCCGCAGTAAGATCCATAATCTCCTGACAGAAGCTTCCGTCCACACCGCCTGTTTTAAACACCAGATTTTTCCCATACATATCAGGAAGCGGAAGGATCTGCGGTTCTTCATACATTGCCACAATTACGACAACTGCATTTGGTCTGGCGATCCGCCACGCCGTCTGAAAAGTATCCTTTCCACCTGCAACTTCAAAGACCACATCTGCGCCTCTTCCTTCTGTTGCCGTCCGGATTTCCTCTTCGATCCTGTCCCGTCCCGGAACGAGTATCAAATCGGCCAGTCCCTTTTCTTTTGCAAGATGCAGTCTGTACTCATCAGTGTCTATGGCAATAATTCTGGCCGGCGTATAAAGGCGGGCACAGAGCATGGTACACAGACCTGTGGGACCGGCGCCAATCACGGCAACCGTATCCGCGGGCTTTACTTCCCCGATTTTTGCAGCCCAGTATCCGGTGGAGAGAATATCTCCGTTAAAAAGCGCCTGTTCATCTGTCACGCCTTCTGGAATTTTGGTCAGTCCATTGTCTGCAAACGGAATTCTGGCATACTCGGCCTGACCGCCGTCAATCCGGCAGCCCAGCGCCCATCCGCCGTCTTTTTCTGTACAGTTATTAACAAATCCCCTGCGGCAGTAGAAACACTCTCCGCAGAATGTCTCTACATTTACAGCTACCCGGTCACCGGGTCTGACCTTTTTTACCGCACTTCCTGTCTTAATAACTCTTCCGGTAAATTCATGCCCCAGAATCGTACCCGGCACCGCTTTCGGCACTGCACCGTGTTTGATATGGATATCGCTGGAACAGATGGTAGTCAGCGTTACTTCCACAATCGCATCTCTTTCATCCAGAATCTGTGGCTCCGGGCGCTCTTCCACCCCGATTTGTCCTTTTCCCTGATATACAAGTGCTTTCATCTTTTTTCTCCCGGTTCCTAGTTCAGAAACGTCCTGTAATCTTCATAATTTTTTGCAAGCAGTTCCGGCGTATTCAAGCCATATGGGCATTTACCCATACACTGCCCGCAGTGAAGGCAGTCCTCAATTTTTTTCATTTTCTCCTGCCACTCCGGGGAAAGCCATCCTTCCTGAGGCGCGCGCCTGAGCATCAGACTCATCCTTGCACAGTTATTAATCTCAATCCCCACAGGACATGGCATACAGTAGCCGCAGCCCCTGCAGAAATCTCCGGACAGCTGTTGCCGGTCCGCTTCAATCTCCTTCATAAGCCTCTCATCAAGACCGGGCGGACAGACCTGATAGGAAAGGAACTCATCCAGCTCTGACTCCCGCTGCAGTCCCCAGATGGGAGCTACATGAGAAAACTGAGGCTGAGCCATATAGGCATAGGCGCATGCAGAATTATGAATCAGTCCGCCGGAAAGCCCCTTCATGGCAATAAATCCCATGCCGGCCTTTTTGCAGTTTTCCACAATCTCCAGGTCAGCATCTGCAGCCAGATAGGAAAACGGGAACTGCAAAGTCTCATAAAGTCCGGAATCTATCGCCTCCTGCGCCACTGAGATCCGGTGATTTGTAATGCCGATATGACGGATCTTTCCCTGCTTTTTTGCTTTCAGAGCCGCTTCGTACAGTCCCGACTCATCTCCCGGTTTCGGACAGAACGCCGGATTGTGAAACTGATAAATATCTATGTAATCTGTTTTTAATTTTTTCAGGCTCTCCTCCAGATCTTTCCAGAATCCTTCTGCTGTCTGCGCCATCGTCTTGGTACTGATAATAATCCGGTCTCTTGTATATTCAAAAGCCGCGCCCATCTTTTCTTCGCTGTCGGAATAAGCTCTTGCAGTATCGAAATAATTTATTCCATTGTAAAATGCCTTCTGAAGAAGATACACCGCATCTTTTTTGCTGATTCTCTGTATAGGCAGCGCTCCAAAGCCATTTTTGTTTACCTCAATTCCTGTTTTTCCTAAAATTACCTTATCCATGTTGTTTCCTCCTTCTGCGGGGAATCTTATTCGAGGAGACCCGCGATTGTTTTTGATACATCTTCGCTTGCAATAATAGAAATATTATTCATAATAATCAGATCCTGAATATTATGCTCTTTTACGAAATCCATTACATTATTCTGTGTATACCGGAAATCAATGACATAAACTGTCTGATAATGGTCTACCAGGAACGGAACAAAACTGTTCCCATAAGACTCTTTTACAACAACACAGGACGAGCCGTCATTGAGTTCCGGATTGTTAATCTGGACAAGAGGTTTATCTCCCGCGATAAAACAGGAATAAAGGGAATTTTCATTCCAGGTGCTTACATCCTGAATTACGTGCCATTTCACTTCAGAGCCATCTGCTTCCCAGTAAGTCATGTCATTTGTAGCCATTGGAATATATGCGTCTACCGAATCAGGATTTTTCGCCATGTCTTCATTCTGCAGTTCCTGGTAAAATGTGCCCAGAAACGGCGCAAATGTCATCTTCTGAAAATCAGACAGCTCGTTTGGCTCAATTCCTTTCTGTTCACAGAAATTCCGATATACATAATACGCCGCAAGCTGCGTCCAGTGATGGTCGGTACGGAAATACAGATACTCGTCATTGTGTTCACGCAGGGTATCAATAGTATCTACCGTCTTTACGCCGTCCGTCAGACTGTAATAATACCTGATGGCCTGCTGCTGATCCGCTCCGCCCAGCGCTTCCAGCTCCTCTTCGCTGAGCATGACTCCTGAATTATTCGGAACCAGAATGGAGTACACATTTGTTTTGCCTTCCAGTTCAGCGGCTGCTTTATTTAATGCCGCAGTATAGGTATCTGCAGCTGCCTGACTGTAATAATAGAGTGAATAAGCAGCTCCATCCTTAACATACAGATTCTGCTGAATCTGTTTCTGAATCTCCGATTCCATTGCCCTGCTGTCCGGCGCAGAAATCTGCTCCACCTCCTGAGGCTGTTCGCTGCTGTCATCGGTCTTCTCCTCTTCTATATCCGGAATGTCATCACTGATCTGCCTGCTTCCTACCATCATAGTAGAAGATGTAATTCCATATGCGTTTTCAATTTTCTGATCCACGGCAATCAGTCCGTCACGCATAGGATATGTGTCCGAGTACCATAAAGACAGATCATAAAAAAACTGACCATCCCACAGGGAACTGACGGTAGGTGTCGGAAATTTCGTCAGCGTCCGTTTCTCCACATCTGACACTTCAGGACGGAAGAAAAACAGCAGACCGACAATTCCTCCCAGCAGCATTATAAACGCAAAAATGCGTACACTGAGGGCACGGTAAATAAAGATCGTTTCTTTTTGCTTTTTTGTAATTCTTTGTTTCCCCATTAATTATACACTCCCTAGAACTGAAAATATAAGAAAGGATTATAGCTGTTTCCGATCAGCGCCAGAACGGATAATATCAGCAGCAGCGGCGGTACAATCAGCTCTGTAATATTAAAAACTGTAAATACCGCCGAATTGCGGCTTCCGAACCGAAGCAGGTTCTGCCGTATCAGTTTCCCAAGCGGCGTACATGCGACAACCGCAAAAATAAGAAGGAAAATATTGCTGAGAAATAAAGTGCTCACATCCATTCCCATAAATCCATTTGTGCCAATCCCGAATAAGCCTCCCAGTACAGACCCGAGTTCTCCCAGACTTTCAAATTTGAAGATAACCCATCCGAAGAAAACTACAAATAAAGTATATATATACTTAAGCGGTCCGGGGATTCTGTCCTTGATCACAAAGCGTTCCAGCAGCAGGAATACAAGATAATAAAGTCCCCAGAAAATATAATTCCAGCTGGCGCCGTGCCACATTCCCGTCAGGAACCATACAACCGTCATATTACGGATATATTTCAGCGTGGAACAGCGGCGTCCTCCCAGCGGTATATAGACATAGTCTCTGAAAAATGTACTGAGAGAAATATGCCACCTCCGCCAGAAATCTTTCACGGATTTCGCGATGTACGGATAATTGAAATTCTCCAGATAACGGAAACCGACCATCCTTCCCATACCGATCGCCATATCTGAATAAGCTGAAAAATCAAGATAAATCTGCAGCATATAGGCAAACATTCCCAGCCACAGTCCAAGAGTGGACTGCGCCGCGAGAGCATCGCTTCCCGGCAGAATCAGAGAATCCGCGATTTCAGCGCAAGAATTTGCCAGAATTGCCTTCTTGGCAAGGCCGATACAGAATCTCCGCACCCCGACATAAATATCTGTCTGCGAGACTTTCCGGTTATCAATCTCATTTGCGACCGTTTCATAGCGGACAATAGGTCCTGCAATGCACTGGTGAAACAGACTGGAATACAGAAGCAGCTTCCAGAACGCCGGCTGGGCGTGTATTTCTCCCCGATATACATCAACCACATACGAGAGAAGCTGAAATGTATAAAAGGAAATGCCGATAGGAAGAACGATATTGGGAATCACTTCCGGTACGCCGAACAGCATCTGAAAGTTTTCCAGAAAAAACACTGCATATTTAAAGTATCCGAGCAGTCCGAGCAGGACAACGCATTCCCCGGCCATATATAATTTTCTGCCCCGGTCATTTTCAGATTTTTCAATTCTGAGAGCAAAAAACCAGCTTGCAAATGTTTCGCCGACTAAGAGGAGCAGATATTTCGGCCCGCCCCAGGCATAAAAAATCAGCGAAAACACAAGCAGTACTATATTTTTATATTTATCTTTTACACACAGATAGATTGTCAAATTTAAGACAAGAAACAGAAACAAAAAAATAAGGCTTGAAAAAACCATGATGTAAACTCCCCTTTGAATTACAGAAAATATATGTTCAACGAAATTCTACAAATCCCGACATTTCCAGTATAATGTCAGAAGTCCGGAAGCACAAGAGATGTTTTGAATCTTTAACACAACTGTAATATTATTAATTTCTTGATTTTTTATGTAAAAAAACAACTAAAAATCTGATTGTCCGCTAAAACACTGTACTTATCAGCACATTCAAGGATTGAAATACTTCAAATTACTACGGTTTTACTACCATTGAATGAGCCTTGATACGTTAGAAATCCCAGATATGCAAAGATATGGTACAGCACATCAGTATTGA
>DWZZ01000032.1 GCA_019117305.1 Candidatus Mediterraneibacter merdigallinarum
AGCTTCAGTGACGAGTACGGGGCAGGTCAGATCTGCAGGATCTCTCCGACTGTGGGAACCAGAGTGTCGGAAGGAACCGTAGTGCAGTACTGGATCAGCGTCGGATCGGAGAATTCAGGTGAGTCGGATACATCGGACAGCGGTACGGATACAGGTGAAAATACAGGATACTGACAGCAGAATAACACGGACAGAGAAAGAAAATATTGCTGCCATGCATGGAAAAATTGTAAAAGGAATTGCCGGATTCTACTATGTTCATATAGTAGGATCCGGTGTTTATGAATGTAAAGCAAAAGGAATCTTCCGCAGGGACGGAATAAAACCTCTTGTGGGTGATGATGCGGAGATAGAGATTCTGGATGAAAAAGAAAAAGAAGGAAATATTGTCAGGCTGCTCCCAAGAAAAAATGAGCTGATCCGTCCTGCAGTAGCCAACATTGATCAGGCCCTGATTGTGTTTGCAGTGACAGAACCAAAGCCTCATATTAATCTTCTTGACCGGTTTCTTGTGACAATGGAGAACCGGGAGATTCCCGCAGTGCTCTGTTTTAACAAGACAGATATTGCCGAAAGCCCGGAAATTGCCGAATTGAAGGAGATATATACGGCCTGCGGTTATCCGGTTCTTTTTACCAGCGCCAGAGAAGAAAAGAATATTGAAGATTTGAAGCGTCTTCTCAGAGGAAAGACGACAGCTATAGCCGGCCCGTCCGGTGTGGGAAAATCTTCCCTGATTAATCTGCTTCAGTCAGAGGTACGGATGGAGACCGGAAGCGTCAGCCGGAAGATTGCCAGAGGCCGCCATACAACGCGGCATTCGGAACTGATTGTTCTGGAAGATGAGTCTTATATTATGGATACGCCGGGATTTAGCTCCCTTTATATAGATAATCTTGAAAAAGAAGATTTAAAATATTGTTTTCCCGAATTTCTGCCTTTTGAAGGAACGTGCAGATTTAACGGCTGCAGCCATATCCATGAACCGGGCTGCGCAGTAACAGAGGCTGTAGAGGCAGGGCAGATACACCGGATCAGATACAGGGATTACGTGGATATGTACCACGAACTGGAAGAAAGGAAAAGGTATTAGGGCATGAAAAAGATTCTGGCGCCGTCAATTCTCTCAGCGGATTTTAAAATTTTGGGGGAACAAATCAGAGAGACCGAAAAGGGAGGAGCACAGTATATCCATTTCGATATAATGGACGGCATGTTTGTGCCGAGTATTTCCTTTGGAATGCCAGTGCTTTCTTCCATAAAAAATCTGACCGGACAGACAATTGACGCTCATCTTATGGTGACGGAACCGGTCAGACTTATGGAAGATTTCGCAAAATGCGGTGCAGATATTCTTACCGTTCATTATGAAGCATGCACAGATCTGAAGGCGGATATTGACTGTATTCACAGTCTGGGTGTGAAGGCAGGAATATCGGTGAAGCCGGAGACGCCGGTGGATGTCCTTGAGCCATATCTGGATCAGGCGGATATGTTTCTTGTTATGTGCGTGGTGCCGGGGTTTGGCGGGCAGACATTTCTTCCCGGATCCATTGAGAAGATCAGACAGTTAAGATCCATGCTTGATGAGAGAGGAATTAAGAAAGATATTGAAGTAGACGGAGGCATTCATCATTCCAATGTGGGAGAGGTGCTGAAGGCCGGAGCAAATGTAATTGTGGCAGGATCTGCAGTGTATCGGGGAAATGTCAGAGATAATACGGAAAGGTTTATGGAGATATTTAAGGATTATGAGTAAACGGACTGTAATTGTAAGCGGCGGTATGCTGGAGGAAGACTTTGTCCTTCCTATTCTGAAAGATGAAGACACGGAGTTTATTATCGGGGTGGACAGAGGCCTTGTATTTCTCTATGATCACGGGATTAAGCCGGATTATATAGTAGGAGATTTTGACAGCACGCCGGAAAGACTTGTGGCATATTACCGGGAAGAAGTAAATGTGCCTATACGGGAATTCAACCCCGTTAAGGATGCGTCGGATACGGAAATCGCGCTCAGACTCTGTCTTGATATGAGGAGAAAGGAAATCTGGATTGTAGGCGGGACGGGCAGCCGTCTGGATCATTTGTGGGCAAATGTACAGTGCCTTCAGATTGCTCTTGACGCAGGAGCAAATGCAAGGATTATGGACAGTCACAACCAGATCCGGCTTCTGAATCAGGGAATTACGCTGAAGCGGGAGGAAGCATTCGGACCATATTTTTCCCTGTTTCCGCTGGAACTTCCGGTGGATGACTTTAATATCAGCGGGGCAAAATATCCGCTGAAAAATCATTTCCTGAAACCGTCTGACAGTCTATGTGTCAGCAATGAGTTCCAGGAGGACGAGGTGAAAATATCCTTCGCTTACGGCCGGGTTATCCTGATGGAGACCAGGGACTGAAAACAGACATACGGACCGGAAATGTCCGTTACAAATATACACACAAGGAGATTAAAGATAAATGAAGCTTGGAATCGTAGGACTACCGAATGTTGGAAAAAGTACATTGTTTAATTCACTGACCAAGGCAGGAGCAGAGTCGGCAAACTACCCGTTCTGTACCATAGATCCGAACGTGGGCGTTGTAACCGTTCCGGATAAGAGGCTGGATGTTCTCGGTGAGATGTATCATACAAAGAAAATTATTCCGGCGGCTATAGAATTTGTTGATATTGCCGGTCTGGTAAAAGGCGCTTCCAAAGGAGAAGGATTGGGCAACCAGTTCCTTGCCAATATCCGGGAAGTAGACGCCATTGTCCATGTGGTAAGATGCTTTGAGAACAGCAATATTGTCCACGTTGACGGAAGTATTGATCCCATGAGAGACATCGAGACCATCAATCTGGAACTTATATTCTCTGATCTGGAGATCCTGGAACGCAGAATTGCAAAGACGGTGAAACTCTCCCGCAATGATAAAGCAGCGGCAAAGGAGCTGGATCTCCTGAACAGAATTAAAGCTCATCTGGAAGAAAACAAACTGGCAAAAAGCTTTGTGACCGAGGATGAGGATGAACAGGCCTGGTTTGCCGGATATAACCTGCTTACAGCAAAACCTGTGATTTTTGCGGCGAATGTATCAGAAGATGACCTGGCAGATGACGGAGCATCCAATCCGGGCGTGCTGGCAGTCAGAAAATATGCGGAGCAGGAAAACTGTGAAGTATTTGTCGTATGTGCCGAGATCGAAGAAGAGATTTCACAGCTGGACGATGATGAGAAAAAAATGTTTCTTGACGATCTGGGACTGGAGGAGTCCGGTCTGGAAAAGCTGATCAAAGCCAGCTATCATCTTCTTGGGCTGATCAGTTATCTGACGGCAGGAGAGCCGGAAGTCCGCGCATGGACGATCAGGAAAGGAACGAAAGCTCCTCAGGCGGCCGGTAAGATCCATTCAGATTTTGAAAGAGGATTTATCCGGGCGGAAGTGGTAAGTTATGACGACCTGATGGCCTGTGGTTCTCATACGGCAGCAAAAGAAAAGGGCCTGATCCGTCTGGAAGGGAAGGATTATATCGTGCAGGACGGAGACATTATGTTGTTCCGTTTTAATGTGTAAACAGCATTGCAGATGATTTAATATATCAGACGTTTATGCATAGACTGGAAGAAGGGAGCCAAAAAAGACATGCATTACGATATCAGCTTTCCCCATCTCGGAATTGAACTGGAACATGTAGGAAAATCAGTCAGCGTTTTTGGATTTGAGATTGCTTATTATGGTATTATTATCGGAGCCGCCATTCTGATCGGCTTCCTGATTGCGACTTCCGAGGCAAAACGGACCCGACAGAATCCGGATGATTATCTGGATATGGGAATTATAGGTGTAATTGTCGGAATCGTGGGGGCCAGACTCTATTTTGTGATTTTCTCCTGGGATCTGTACAAAGACAATCTGCTGGATATTTTTAATCTCCGGGAAGGCGGCCTTGCCATATACGGCGGAGTAATCGGAGCGGTAATAGCTACATTTGTTCTGGCGCGGATTAAACGTCTGTCGCCTTTTCAGATTCTTGACACCATAGCGCTTGCCCTTCTTAACGGACAGATGCTGGGGCGCTGGGGCAACTTTTTTAACCGGGAAGCATTCGGGGAATATACTGACAGTCTGTTCGCCATGCGTCTGCCGCTGGATGCGGTGCGTTCGGGAGATGTGACAGAACTGATGCGGGAAAATATGGAGCAGATTAATGGTATCAGCTATATCCAGGTTCATCCGACTTTTCTCTATGAATCTGTCTGGTGCTGTATTCTGCTTATTCTGCTGTTTCAGTACAGAAAGCATAAAAAATACGAAGG
>DWZZ01000033.1 GCA_019117305.1 Candidatus Mediterraneibacter merdigallinarum
GTGTTAAAGTTTTTTATAGTTACATAAGGAATCCGGCAGAAGAGTGAACGAAAGTTCACTCTTCTTTGATGATACGGTTTTTTGCCTGTCAGCATCTTTCCTTGTGGAGCACAGACAAATCATTTGAGAAAGGGAGTTTAGTGTGTCCAGAAAAGAAGAATACGAACAGAAAACAGAAGAACTTCTCACACCGGTTGTCTCAGGTTTTGGCTTTGAACTGGTTGATGTGGAGTATGTAAAAGAAGGCGGAACATGGTATCTCCGCGCGTATATTGATAAACCGGGCGGAATTACTGTGGATGACTGTGAGGCGGTGAGCCGGGCTTTTTCGGATATCCTGGACGAGAAGGATTATATTGCCGACTCTTATGTATTTGAGGTCAGCTCCCCGGGACTGGGAAGACCACTTAAAAAAGAAAAAGATTATGCGCGCAGTCTGGGCGAGGAAGTGGAGATTCGGACTTACCGTGCCATTGACAGGCAGAAAGAATTTGAAGGAATTCTGAAAAGCTATGATGAAAATACTGTGACGATTGCCTATGAAGACGGCGGGGAACAGACATTTGACAGAAGTGAAATCGCGCTGATACGTCTGGCGCTGGATTTTTAATTAAGGAGGAAGGACAGAATGAACACAGAGTTAATGGAAGCACTGACAATTCTTGAAAAGGAAAAAAATATCAGCAGAGATGTGATGATGGATGCAATAGAAAACTCACTGATCAGTGCATGTAAGAACCATTTCGGGACAGCGGAAAATATAAAGGTAATTATGGACCGGGAAACATGCGATTATGCTGTTTATGCGGAGAAGGAAGTTGTGGAAGAAGTTCTGGACCCGGCTCTGGAAATCAGTCTTGAGGACGCAGAAGAGATCGACTCATCTCTTCATATCGGCGATATTGCGCAGGTGCCGGTACAGTCCAAGGAATTCGGACGTATTGCGACACAGAACGCTAAAAATCTGATTTTGCAGAAAATCAGAGAGGAAGAGCGCAAGGTTGTGTTTGATCAGTACTTTGAAAAAGAAAAAGATATTGTAACAGGTATCGTTCAGAGATATGTCGGAAAAAATATCAGCATTAATCTGGGCAGGGCTGACGCCATGCTCACCGAGAACGAACAGGTGAAAGGGGAAGTATTCCAGCCGACGGAAAGAATCAAGCTGTATGTTGTAGAAGTAAAGAATACACCAAAGGGACCGAAGATTCTTGTTTCCCGTACACATCCGGAACTTGTAAAACGTCTGTTTGAGGCCGAGGTGGCCGAGGTAAGAGACGGTACTGTTGAGATTAAGAGTATTGCCCGGGAGGCCGGTTCCCGTACAAAGATGGCTGTATGGTCCAATGATCCGAATGTGGATCCTGTGGGAGCCTGCGTAGGCATGAACGGCCAGAGAGTTAATGCAGTAGTCGATGAACTCCGGGGAGAGAAGATTGATATTATCAACTGGGATGAGAATCCGGCGCTTCTTATTGAAAACGCACTGAGTCCGGCTAAAGTGATTTCTGTAATGGCGGATCCGGATGAAAAGATGGCAAGCGTAATCGTGCCGGACTATCAGCTTTCTCTGGCAATTGGAAAAGAAGGACAGAATGCCCGTCTGGCGGCCCGCCTGACAGGGTATAAAATCGATATTAAGAGCGAAACACAGGCAATTGAGGCCGGTGATCTTCCGGAGAACTATATGGAACAGATGGGCCTGACTGAGGAGGAAGGATATACCGGCGAATACGATGATGAATATGAAGATGACGGCGTATATGATGATGCGTGGGATGAAAACCAGAATCCGGGTACAGATGAGTCGGAAGAGGAAGCAGATACGGATGAGATAGAGTTTGTTGAGACAGAAGATAACGAGTAAGACCTGAAGGGGTGAAATATTTGGCAGTGAAAAAAAAGATTCCCATGCGCAAGTGCGTGGGGTGCGGCGAGATGAAGCCGAAAAAAGAGCTGATGCGCATATTACGGACGGAAGAGAATCAATTTTGTGTTGACACCACCGGAAAGAAAAACGGACGGGGAGCATATCTCTGCCATAGTGTGGAATGCTTTAAAAAGGCGGTGAAAAATAAAGGACTGGAACGGTCTTTTAAGCAAAGCATACCGCCGGAGGTATATGACAGGCTTGAAAAGGAGATGGACGAAGTTGAAAAGGGATAAAGTGCTGTCTTTGATCGGCCTGGCCATGAAGGCCGGAAAGTGTGCAAGCGGAGAGACTATGACAGAGAGCGAGACAAAAGCAGGAAAGGCATTTCTTGTGATTGTTGCCCGGGACGCATCAGATAATACAAAAAAGAAATTTCGGGATATGTGTAAATATTACAGAGTTCCAATTTGTTTTTACGGAGATAAAGATACCTTGGGGCATGCAATGGGAAAAGAGTTCCGTGCATCTCTGGCGATATTGGACGAAGGATTTGCAGACGGAATTCAGACAGAACTTGGGAACAGAGAGGATATTGCATTAAGGAGGTAGTTGTTATGACTAAAGTGAGAGTACATGAACTGGCAAAAGAACTGGGGATGGAAAATAAAGAACTTGTAGACCTTCTTCAGAAGAAAAATGTCGATGTAAAAAATCATATGAGTACACTGGAAGAAGATGTGGCCAGCCAGATCCGGAAAGAGAGAGCCGGACAGGCGGAGAAAAAGGAAGAAAAGCCGGAAGGAGAGAATGCTGCTCAGGGAGCTGATAAGGCAGACGGGGCTCCGAAGAAGAAAAATCTGGCTTATGTAATCCGGCCTCAGAATTCCAGAAACAGCAGTAGAATACAGGGAAACCGGCAGGGACAGCGGGGACAGCGCCCGGCTCAGGGAGGAGGCAGACCGGCTGCTGACGGCCGTCAGAGCCGTCCGGAGAGAGGCGATCGTCCGGCCAGACCTGTCCAGGCAGGCCGCCCGGCAGGAGAGCGCCCGGCACGTCCGGCAGGAGAAAACCGTCCGGCACGTCCCGCAGGAGAGAATCGTCCGGTACGCCCGGCAGGTGAAGGCCGTCCGGCAACAGAGAATCGCCCGGCACGTCCTGCCCAGACTTCCGCAGGGCCGGCAGGAGAACGCCGTCCTTCCGGTGACAGCCGTCCGGCACGTCCGGCTGCTCAGGGAAACCGTACCCAGGGAGAAGGACGTCAGAATTTCGAAGGCCGTCAGAACCGTCCGGAGAGAGGAGAACGTCAGGGACAGCGCCCATTCGGCGAAGGCCGTCCTTCCGGTGAAAGAAGAGGGCCGCGTCCGGAAAGAGGCGGACGGGATCAGCGTACCGGCGGACAGGGACAGCGTTCCGACCGGAGAGGGGATTCCCGCAGAGAAGACAGAGAATCTCTTGCGGCTCCGATTGTAGAACAGCAGAAAAACCAGAGAAATAAGGCTAAAAATAAAGAAAGAGACAATAAGAAAAAAGAATACAGAGATGAATCTTTCGAAGGCAAGGCAAAGAAAGGCAGAAAGCAGAAACAGGTTGCCGAGGTAAAGAAACCTCAGCCGAAACCGCAGGAGAAAAAAGAAGAGCAGATCAAGCAGATTGTAATCCCAGAGGTGCTTACAATTAAGGAACTTGCCGATAAGATGAAGATTGTTCCTTCTGTGATTGTAAAGAAACTCTTTATGCAGGGAAAAGTTGTAACTGTGAACCAGGAAATTGATTACGATACAGCGGAAGAGATTGCTATGGAATTTGATGTGCTCTGCGAGAAAGAGGAAGTTGTAGATGTTATCGAGGAACTTCTGAAAGAGGACGAAGAAGATGAAAGCCTGATGGTAAAACGTCCTCCGGTTGTCTGTGTTATGGGTCACGTTGATCACGGAAAAACTTCTCTTCTGGACGCTATCCGCCATACAAATGTAATTGACCGGGAAGCCGGCGGAATTACGCAGCATATCGGTGCTTATGTGGTTGAAGTAAACGGGGAGAAGATTACATTTCTTGACACACCGGGCCATGAAGCGTTTACGGCGATGCGTATGCGCGGCGCAAATTCCACGGATATTGCGATTCTTGTAGTTGCGGCGGACGATGGTGTAATGCCCCAGACTGTAGAGGCGATCAATCATGCGAAGGCGGCAGGCATTGAAATTATTGTAGCGATTAATAAAATTGATAAACCAAGCGCTAATATTGAGCGCGTAAAACAGGAGCTGACAGAGTATGAACTGATTCCGGAAGACTGGGGCGGAAGCACAGTCTTTGTACCGGTATCCGCACATACGAAGGAAGGCATTCCGGAGCTCCTGGAAATGATTCTCCTTACAGCTGAAGTGATGGAACTGAAAGCAAATCCGAACCGTGCGGCCAGAGGTCTTGTGATTGAGGCACAGCTGGATAAAGGAAAAGGTTCTGTGGCTACTGTTCTTGTGCAGAAAGGAACGCTTCACGTAGGAGACGCCATTGCGGCAGGAAGCGCCCACGGACGTGTAAGAGCCATGATGGATGACAAGGGAAGAAGAGTAAAAGAAGCAGGCCCCTCCCAGCCGGTTGAAATTCTGGGCCTGAATGACGTGCCGAATGCCGGTGAAGTCTTTGTAGGCTGCGAGTCGGAAAAAGAAGCGAGAAACTTTGCCGAGACATTTATTGCTCAGAACAAAGTGAAGTTACTGGATGAGACAAAGAGCAAGATGTCCCTGGATGATCTGTTTAATCAGATTCAGGAAGGCAATCTGAAAGAACTTAATATAGTAGTGAAAGCGGATGTGCAGGGATCTGTGGAGGCACTGAAACAAAGCCTTCTCAAACTGTCGAACGATGAAGTGGTTATTAAAATTATTCACGGCGGTGTAGGAGCGATTAATGAATCAGATGTTATTCTGGCTTCTGCTTCCAATGCAATTATTATCGGCTTCAATGTCCGTCCGGATGCTACGGCTAAGGATATTGCTGACAGAGAAGGCGTGGATATGAGACTGTACCGCGTAATATACAATGCTATTGAGGACGTGGAAGCTGCGATGAAAGGCCTTCTGGATCCGGTATTTGAAGAGAAGATTCTCGGTCACGCGGAAGTACGTCAGACATTCAAGGCTTCCGGAGTGGGAACCATTGCCGGCGCATACGTGCAGGACGGTATCTTTGAGAGAAACTGTTCTGTCCGCCTGATTCGCGATGGAATTGTTGTATTTGACGGACCGCTGGCATCCCTGAGAAGATTTAAAGACGATGTAAAAGAAGTAAGAGCCGGCTATGAGTGCGGTTTTGTATTTGAAAACTATAACGATATCAAAGAAGGCGATCAGGTTGAGGCCTATAAGATGGTTGAAACTGAGAGAAAATAAGCCTTTCTGACGGAAAGGAGCGTCTATGAGAAAAAACAGTATTAAAAATACAAGAGTAAATGCAGAAGTTCAGAGAGAACTGAGCATTATCCTGCAGAACGGAATCAAAGATCCGCGAGTGGCCCCTATGACTTCCGTAGTTGCCGTAGAAGTGGCTCCGGATCTGAAAACCTGTAAGGCTTATATCAGCGTTCTGGGAGATGAGAAGGCGCAGCAGGATACGATTAAGGGCCTTCAGAGCGCGGAAGGATATATCCGCCGCGAACTGGCCCGCACGGTAAATATGAGGAACACTCCGGAAATTACATTTATTATGGATCAGTCGATTGAATATGGAGTGAATATCAGCAGAAAGATAGATGAAGTGACAAGAGATTTGAAAAATGGAGCTGATGAATAATATGAAAATTGTTTTGGATGATATTCTGAAAGAAAAACACAGCATTGCTCTGGGCGGCCATATCCGCCCGGACGGCGACTGTGTAGGGTCCAGCCTGGGGCTGTATATGTATCTGAAAGAGCAGTATCCGGAACTGGAAATTGATGTTTATCTGGAAGAAGTTCCGGAGGCATATCGTATAATTGCGTGTACAGATGAAGTGAAGAGTCAGATCCCGGAAAAAAAGAAATATGATCTTTTTATCTGCCTTGACTGTGGAGATCCGGGACGTCTGGGATTCTCTTCTCCGCTGTTTGAAAGCGCGGGAGAAACCCTGTGTATCGACCATCATGTCAGCAACAGCGCCTTTGCCGATCTTAACTACATAGTGCCGGATGCAAGTTCCACATCTGAACTTGTTTTTACACTTCTGGACAGCGGCAAGATCAGCAAACGGGCGGCGGAAGCTCTGTATATGGGAATTGCACATGATACCGGTGTATTTCAGTATTCCTGTACTTCTCCGGAGACTATGGAGATAGCGGCGGAACTGATGCGCAAAGGCATTGACGGAAATGAAATTATTGATAAGACGTATTATGAGAAGACTTATGTACAGAATCAGATTCTGGGACGCGCACTTCTGGAAAGCATGCTGATTCTGGATAAAAGGTGCATTGTGTCTGTAATCCGCAAAAAATCCATGGAATTCTTTCAGGCCAAGCCATCAGATCTGGAAGGCATTGTATCCCAGCTGCGGCTGACCAAAGGCGTGGAAGTGGCAATGTTTCTCCATGAGACAGAGGCACAGAAATTTAAAGTCAGCCTCCGTTCAAAGGGAAAGGTCGATGTCAGCAAAATTGCCCAGTATTTCGGCGGCGGCGGCCATGTGCGCGCTGCAGGTGTGACCATGCAGGGGTCAAGTCATGACGTGATCAATAACATTACCGAACAGATTGCGCTTCAGCTGGATAAGGGAGCCGCGGAAGAAGTATGATCAACGGAGTTCTGAATATTTATAAAGAAAAAGGATATACATCCCACGATGTTGTAGCCTGCCTGAGGAGAATTGTGGGACAGAAAAAAATCGGGCATACAGGCACCCTGGATCCGGATGCGGAAGGGGTGCTTCCTGTATGTCTGGGCAGAGCTACAAAGCTCTGCGATATGCTGACGGACAGAAACAAAACTTATGAGGCAGTGCTGCTGCTGGGAAAGACAACGGATACTCAGGATCTGTCGGGAACTGTTCTGAAAGAATGTGACACATCCTGTATTTCTCCGGAGGAAGCTGCAGATCATATATACAGATTCATCGGCGAGTATAACCAGATCCCGCCGATGTATTCTGCTCTTAAGGTAAATGGAAAAAAACTCTATGAGCTTGCCAGGGAGGGCAAAACAGTAGAGAGAAAAAGCAGGAAAGTACACATTTTTCAGATCAGGATTCTGGAGATGAGTCTGCCCCGTATCCGTATGGAAGTGGAATGTTCCAAGGGCACATATATTCGTACACTCTGCCATGATATCGGAGAAAGTCTGGGTACAGGCGGGTGTATGGAAAGTCTGAAACGTATCCGTTCCGGGAGATTTTCTCTGAAGGATAGTGTGAAACTAAGTCAGGTGGAAGAAAAAAAGCAACAGGGACGGTTAATGGAACTTGTGATTCCGGTGGATGAGATCTTTTCGGAACTGAAACTCGTTACCCTGAAAGAATCCTGCGCCCGGATCGCATACAACGGAGGCCCGTTTTCACCCGTATGTCTGCAGAAGCGGGCGGAATGTAATCCGGGGGAAGAGTACCGGGTATACGATGAAGCAGGACACTTTATTGCCATATACGTATATGACGGGGATAAACGGAAGTTTATACTGAAAAAAATGTTTCTTGATCCGGAAGAACTCCGGCCAGGGAAAACAACAGGCGACAAAACACAGCGATAGAAGGTGCAGGACAGATATGCAGATAATTACAGGAATCGAATCACACCGGTGGACAAAAAAAACAGCGGTTACGCTGGGAAAATTTGACGGCCTTCACAGAGGGCATCAGAAGCTGGTGAACAGAATTATGGAGTATAAGAGTCCGGAATGTGACAGCGTGCTTTGTGCCTTTGATATGGGCAGAGATTCGCTTATGACAAAAACCGAGAGAAAACAGAGACTGGAAGGAAAAATCGACTATCTGGTGGAATACCCGTTTACCAGGGCTTTAAGAGAGATGGAAGCAGAAGAATTTATTGACCGCATTCTTTGCGGTACCCTTCATGCATCTCACATTGTGGTAGGTACAGATTTCCACTTCGGATACCAGAAAAAAGGGAATACAGCTATGCTGGCAGATTTTGCAGAAAGCCGGGGATATACACTGGATGTTATTGAAAAGGAACAGTATCAGGGCCGGGTAATCAGCAGCAGCTATATCAAAGAGGCATTATCCCGGGGAGAGGTTGAACTGGCCAATGAACTGTTTGGATATCCCTATGAAATGTCCGGAATCGTCGAACATGGAAAACGTCTGGGGCGTACCCTGGGATTCCCGACAATGAATATTGAGCCCGGGGAACATAAAATTCTGCCCAGGTTCGGCGTCTATGCATGCCGGGTCCAGATTGACGGAAAGTGGTATGACGCCATCGGGAATGCAGGGATTAAGCCTACTGTGACAAATGAGCACAAACGTCTTCTGGAAGTCTTTGTATTTGACTATGAAGGGGACGCATACGGAAAAGAAATCCGGGCACAGTTTTGCGCGTTCGAGCGTCCGGAGACGAAATTTGCTTCTGTAGAAGAACTGAAAAACCAGGTGATGAGAGATATCCGGTTCGGTGAAGAATATTTTCAAAAAAGCTGATTTTTGGATTTACAATATGACAGAGCTGTGCTATACTGGTCGAGGTGTAAAAACAGCCGGTGTTCGGTAATTGGATTTACTCCAACCATTACTTAATATCAGGCGTTTTATCAAGAGTATTTTAAGGAGGAACAAAAATGATCGCAAAAGAAAAGAAACAGGCAATCATCAAAGAGTATGGAAGAAGCGAAGGAGACACAGGTTCACCGGAGGTTCAGATCGCTATCCTGACAGCAAGAATCAATGAACTGACAGAGCACTTCAAGGCAAATCCGAAGGATCATCATTCAAGAAGAGGACTTCTGAAGATGGTAGGACAGAGAAGAGGACTTCTTGCATACCTGAAGAAAGTTGACATTGAGAGATATCGTTCTCTGATTGAGAGACTTGGACTCAGAAAATAATTTTATAAGTCACTATAAAAAGAGCGCCGCATCCGGGATCTGTTCCAGATGCGGCGCTCTTTTTAATTCCAGAAATCTGTTTTGTCTTTCAGCCCGATATCGGCAGACTTAAATACAGGATCTTTCCCTTCTTTTTTCTGTTTTATATAGTCACGCATGCATTTCAGTGCCGGACCTCCCAGAATGACAATGACGGGAAGATTGATCAGTGCCATAAAGCCCATCAGGACGTCTGCGGTGCTCCATACAAGTCCGAATTCCATGACAGAGCCTGCCAGTACAATCAGCGCCGCAATGATGCGGAAGGCGTTAAGCAGTGCTTTGCCGGGGGTTCTTCCGCAGAGATATTTCAGCCCCATTTCTGCGTAATAAAAGTTGCCGATCAGTGTGGTAAAGGCAAACAGGCACAAGGCAATGGAAATGAATATGGTGCCGAACTGCCCCAGGGAATTAGAAGCCGCTGCCTGAACCCAGGGCATACCTTTAAGCTCAGTGCTGGGTGCGACACCGGAGCAAAGCAGCATAAATGATGTGGCGGAGCAGATCAGAATGGTATCGATAAAAACAGACAGCATCTGAACAAGGCCCTGTTTAACCGGATGAGAAACAGCAGCGCTTGCCGCCGCATTCGGAGCAGAACCGACTCCGGCTTCGTTGGAAAACAGTCCCCGTTTAATGCCGTGCATAATACAGGATCCGGCAAATCCTCCGAAGATGGCTCTGAAGTCGAATGCATTTGAAAAAATATCGGAAAACATCCGGGGAATCAGGCTGTAATGAGTGACAACAACATAGAGTGATACCAGCAGATAGAAGATGCCCATAAAAGGTACAAGAACCTCTGTGATTTTGGAGATCTGTTTACTTCCTCCAAAAATACTCAGAGCAAAAACAAGGGCAAGAACAATCCCGATAATCAGCGGAGTGCTGGCTTCATCAAAAAATCCGTAAGCCCGGAAGGAATCGGCAATATTAAAAGAAGCTACCAGATTGAAACCGCCCATGTATGTCAGAATCAGAAAAACAGCGAACAGTACGCCGATCCAGTGCTTTTTCAGTGCAGCCTGGATATAGTAGGCCGGCCCGCCGTAGGAACTGCCGTCTTCGGCGCGGCGCTTGTAGATCTGGGCAAGCGTGCTCTCGATAAACGCAGACGCGCTTCCCAGAAGAGCGGTGAGCCACATCCAGAATACGGCTCCCGGTCCGCCCAGACAGATCGCTGTGGAGATGCCTGCGATATTTCCCGTTCCAACTCTGGATGCGGTGGATACCATCAGCGCCTGGAAGGAAGACAGTCCTTTATCGTCCGATCCGGGCTGCGCGACTACGCGTATCGATTCCGGAAAAAGGCGGAACTGTACGAATCGCGTCCTGATTGAAAAATAAATGCCTGTCCCCAGTAACAGGACAATCAGGATATTACTGTAGAGCAGATCGCTCAGTGAGTTAATGAAATCTGTAAACAAAATAAAATCCTCTCTTTCCTCTTTTGGTTTTCCTTTTTTTAGTTAATATTTTCCAGTTAGACATGCCTTCATATAATATCGTATGACGTGGACTTTGTCCAGCAGATTCGGGGGATTAGGTTTAAAATTCTGTTTGCGTATCTATATATTATGTGATATAATCATTTAGATTATGAGCGGATGAATATAGCCGAGACCACTGAAAAGCATATTAATAGCTGTTTTTAGTATGTTTTTCAGTAGTTTCGGAGATTCCTGCCCATATGAAAAAGGAAAAGACAAAAAGGAGAAGACCATGCACAAAGAATACAAAAAATATGAAATGGAACTGGCCGGCAGGACTCTGAGAGTTGATGTTGACAGAGTGGCAAAACAGGCCAATGGCGCAGTACTGATGCACTATGGAGACACAACGGTACTTTGTACGGCAACAGCGTCTGAAAAGCCGAGAGAAGGAATTGATTTCTTTCCCTTAAGTGTAGAGTATAATGAGCGTCTCTATGCAGTGGGCAAGATTCCGGGAGGATTTAACAAAAGAGAAGGAAAAGCATCTGAAAATGCGATTCTGACAGACCGTGTAATCGACCGTCCCATGCGTCCGCTGTTTCCGAAAGATTATAGAAATGACGTAACACTGGAAAATCTGGTTCTTTCTGTAGACCAGGATTGCAGCCCTGAGCTTACAGCGATGCTGGGAGCCGCAATTGCGGTAAGTATTTCAGACATTCCGTTTGATGGTCCGATTTCTACAACACAGGTAGGACTGGTTGACGGTCAGTTTGTATTTAACCCGACAGCAGCCCAGAAGGAAGTTTCTGATCTGGCGCTGACTGTAGCGTCCACAAGAGAAAAAGTAATCATGATCGAGGCCGGTGCAAATGAAATTCCGGAGGCGCAGATGATCGATGCGATTTTTGCGGCGCACGAAGTAAACCAGGAAGTGATTGCTTTTATTGATACAATCGTGGCAGAGTGCGGAAAGCCGAAGCATGTGTATGAGAGCTGTGCCGTTCCGCAGCAGCTATTTGATGCGATCGAAGAAATTGTAACTCCGGATCAGATGGAAAAAGCAGTATTTACTGACGACAAGCAGACAAGAGAAGAAAATATCCGTGTGATTACAGAAAAACTTGAGGAGGCGTTTGCTGATAATGAAGAATGGCTTGATGTTCTTGGTGAAGCCGTATACCAGTATCAGAAGAAGACAGTGAGAAAGATGATCTTAAAAGATCATAAACGCCCGGATGGACGTGCGATTGATCAGATCAGACCGCTTGACGCGGAAGTTGACCTGATCCCGAGAGTTCACGGCTCCGCAATGTTTACAAGAGGACAGACTCAGATCTGTACCGTTACTACTCTGGCTCCGCTTTCCGAGGCACAGAGACTGGATGGGCTGGATGAGACTGAGACATCCAAAAGATATATGCACCACTATAATTTCCCGTCTTACTCTGTAGGTGAGACAAGACCTTCCAGAGGACCGGGACGCCGCGAGATCGGTCATGGCGCGCTGGCTGAACGTGCACTCCTTCCGGTGCTTCCGGATGAGAAAGAGTTCCCCTATGCAATCCGCACGGTATCTGAGACGTTCGAGTCAAATGGTTCCACATCTCAGGCCAGTGTATGTGCATCCAGTATGTCACTTATGGCTGCGGGCGTGCCGATTAAATCCGCTGTAGCAGGTATTTCCGCGGGACTTGTGACGGGAGAGACAGATGATGAGTATCTTGTCCTGACAGATATTCAGGGACTGGAAGATTTCTTCGGGGATATGGACTTCAAAGTAGCAGGCACTCATAAAGGAATCACAGCGATTCAGATGGATATTAAGATTCACGGACTGACAAGACCGATTATCGAAGAGGCAATTGCCGCAACTAAGAAGGCAAGAACTTATATTATGGATGAGGTGATGAGCAAAGCGATTGCCGAGCCGAGACCGGAAGTTGGACCTTATGCTCCGAAGATCATCCAGATGCAGATTGATCCTCAGCAGATCGGCGAGGTTGTGGGACAGCGCGGTAAGACTATTAACGCTATCATCGAGCAGACAGGTGTTAAAATTGACATTGAAGATGACGGTTTCGTATCTATCTGTGGTACAGAGAAAGAAGGTATGGATAAAGCTGCAAAACTGATCCATACAATTGTTACGGAGTTTGAGGCCGGACAGGTGTTTGAAGGAAAAGTAGTCAGCATCAAGGATTTCGGCGCATTCCTTGAATTTGCTCCGGGTAAGGAAGGACTGGTACACATTTCCAAGATATCCAAGCAAAGGGTAAATAAAGTTGAGGATGTACTTTCTGTCGGTGATGTTGTAAAAGCTGTCTGCCTTGGCAAGGACAAGATGGGGAGATTCAGCTTCAGTATCCGCGATGTGGCAGAATAATTTGATATAGTATAAAGAGATAAGCGATTAACAACAGAAGTTTCCGGGATATATCTTATAATGCAAAAGTGGTGTTTGCCTGTGCAGAAGAGATATATTCCGGATTTTTTTGCAACTGTTAGTTACTTTAAAACAAACACTTGTTCGATGATGCTTTTTGTGTTATCGTTTATAGAAATAGCTGCAGGGAAAATACTGAAAAAGCAGTTCTGCTGTTTCAGGAGATTATTAAGGAGGAAGGCATGATTGAAATTCATACATGGACAGATAATTTTATGAAGGTTCTGGAACGGACGTTTGGCAGCCGGGTATGGTTCGCCGGCCTGCAGGGAAGCCGGGGCAGAGGCGAGGCTTCGGAGAACAGCGATATTGATCTTGTGGTAATACTTGATACGCTTTCCCCGGAAGATATCAGGAGATACGATGAAATGCTCGATTCTCTCCCGGACAGAGAGCTGATCTGTGGATTCCTTTCAGGAAAAGAAGAACTGTTAAACTGGGAACCTTCTGATTTATTTCAGTTTTATTATGACACGAAACCTCTCAAAGGATGTCTGGATGAATTGCTTCCGCTTCTGGATAAAGCAGCTGTGGAGCGAGCTGTGAAAATCGGCGCATGTAATATTTATCATGGCTGTGTCCATAACATGCTGTATGAAAAAAATGAGGAGATTCTGAAAAGCCTGTATAAATCAGCAGTATTTGTGATTCAGGCTTCCTGTTTTAAAAATACGGGAACTTATGTGAAAAAACACAGAGATCTGGCAGAGCAAGTGGGCGGAAATGCTGAAAAGATCATCCGAATCAGTGCGGAACTGAAGCGCGGGAATAAAGTGAATTTTAAGGAAATGTCTGAAATACTGTTTCAATGGGCAAAAGGACTGATCAATGAAGGGACTTTTGAACAGGGATATGAAAAGCTGGAAAAAAATATCATAGATGTAGTAAAGGAACAGCAGTCTAAGCTGGGATACAGAAAAGAAAAAATAAGGCTGTACTATCCCCGGAATTCCCTGAAGCATTTTTTCTCCAATGTGAGTGAGGAGAGTTGGATGAAAAGGCTTCTGGAGGAGTTTCCTGCCTTTGTGAGAACAAGGCTGGGAAAGATTGAAATTTCTTCTGCCGGCGGAAGGTTCTGCTTTCTGATTCCTGAGGAGGGAGCGGAATATGTTCACAGTATGATACAGGAAAAGGAATTTATTGTCGATCTGGTCAGAACAGTCGGCCGCCATGGCTGCATAATTAGTGAAATACGGGAGCTGTTCAGCCGGTATTCGGATCATGTTCACTTTCAGGAAATGGAAAATGATGAATTTGATTATTTGCTTCGGTATGGAAAAACAGTGTAACAGCAGAACAGTCTGGAGGGTGAAGAGATGGAACAGATGACGTTATTTGAAAACAACAGATCCATGACTCCTCTGGCCAGCAGAGTCAGGCCGGATTCTCTGGAGGAGTTCGTGGGACAGGAGCATCTTCTGGGCAGGGGAAAAATACTGCGCCAGCTGATCGAACAGGATCACATATCTTCGATGATCTTCTGGGGACCTCCCGGTGTAGGAAAAACAACCCTTGCCAGTATTATTGCGGGCAGGACTCAGTCTGAATTTATCAATTTCAGCGCCGTGACAAGCGGAATCAAGGAAATAAAAGAAGTGATGAAACGGGCAGAGCAGAGCCGGAGAGTCGGACTTCGCACCGTTCTTTTTGTGGATGAGATTCATCGGTTCAATAAGGCGCAGCAGGATGCCTTTCTTCCTTTTGTGGAGCGGGGGAGTATTATTCTGATCGGCGCGACAACGGAAAATCCGTCTTTTGAAATCAATGCGGCGCTTCTCTCGCGGTGCAGAGTGTTTGTGCTGAAAGCGCTGGAAGAGGAAGACCTGGTAAAACTGCTTTGCAATGCTTTGAAAAGTCCGAAAGGATTCGGCGGACAGAATGTCCGGATTTCCGATGACAGCGTCCGGGCGATTGCGGCGTTTGCAAACGGAGACGCGCGTACTGCGTTAAATACTCTTGAAATGGCAGTGCTCAATGGCGAGATCAGTCCGGAAGGCATAACTGTTGCGCCGGAAACTCTGGAACAGTGTATCAGCAGAAAATCTCTTCTGTATGATAAAAACGGTGAAGAACATTACAATTTAATTTCTGCCCTGCATAAATCCATGCGCAACAGTGATCCGGACGCAGCCATATACTGGATGATGCGGATGCTGGAAGGCGGAGAAAATCCATTGTATATTGCAAGAAGGCTGATTCGTTTTGCCAGCGAGGATGTGGGAATGGCAGACAGCCGGGCGCTCCAGGTGGCGGTAGCCGCATATCAGGCCTGTTATTTCCTTGGCATGCCGGAATGTGACGTCCATCTGACTCATGCAGTGGTATATCTGTCTATGGCACCGAAGTCAAATGCGCTGTATACCGCATGCGAGTCATGCAAAAAAGATGTGCGTACGCTTCGCGCAGAACCGGTGCCTATGCAGATCAGGAATGCGCCTACCGGACTTATGAAGGAGCTGGGGTATGGAAAAGGATATGAGTACGCCCATGACACGGAAGAAAAACTGACTCATATGCAGTGTATGCCTGACAGTCTGAAAGATCATACTTATTATTATCCCACAGAAGAAGGAGAAGAAAAAGAGACTGCGCGGCGGCTGCGCGAGATAAAAGATTTCCGCCGGGAATAGGATCAGAAAAACAAGCTTTCCGATTCCCGGTAAAACAGTGCCGGAGAGTGAAACAGCGGAATCCCGCTGTTTCGTTTTGTTCAGGTATCCATTTCACAATAATAAAGAATCCTTGAATCTGAATCATATACAGCTACGGTAAAATTGAGTGAATCACGGCGCAGAATATCAGCGCCGGCCGCCCTGCCGTTCTTCGCCTGTCTGTCATACAGGAAATAATAACCATTTGTTATTTCAGGAATTATTGCATTGTTATTTTCATCTGTTATGTATGGCTCGCATATTAGTTCATCAGATTCATATCCATAAAGCAGCGTCTGAACGGTTTTATCCAATGGAAAAGACTTCCAGTTTCTCTTTCCTTTGACCGCATTTTGAAAGGAATCATCCGAAAACTGAATGGCGATTATAGAAGTTCCGTCATTAAGAAAGCCGGAATGTGAATCTTCATTTATAACAATTTTTCCATTAGCTATGTCTGTATCCAGACGGTTGCTGATTTCCTGCATTATACGGTGATCATTTCCGACCGTACAGCCTGAACATCCCAGTAACACACCTAAAATCAGCAGATAGCAGCATAAATATTTCCTCATTTTATTACCTCCTCATATATATTAGCAGACTGAAAAGTGAATTCTGATACAGCCTCTGACTGCATTATATGCGCCGCATTATCATATGTCAATAATTATTTATTGATATTCGATAAAAATGGCGAATATCAATAAAGCGACTGGACGGGACTGAAGAAACTTCTGTACTTCTCGGCATATTTTCTGATTCTGGTCATATATTGTGTAAAGAGGTGGACAAGATGGAGAGACAGAACAGAAAATCACAGATTTTAAATATCCTTGCCAAGAGTGTTCGCAGGGTTGTGGAGGAGGATATCCCGGATTTTGATGAATTGCAGGAAATCCGGCTCCGGACGGGAAAGCCGCTTATAGTAATTTACCGGAACCGGGAAGTAGTGCTTCCGACGGAAAGAAAACAGCATATTACAACGAAAGAAGAGATAAGGGAGACAATGGAATATATAAGCCATTACTCCCTTTATGCATATGAGAACGAATTAAGACAGGGATTTCTGACAGTGGAAGGAGGGCACAGAGTCGGAGTGTCGGGAAAGGTGATTGTGGAAAAGGATAAGGTAAAAAACATCCAGCATATCTCCTCTGTTAATATCAGAATGTCACATGAGGTTATTGGCTGCGCAGATGGTCTGCTGCCGTATATTACGAAAAACATGCAGGTGTGCCATACGTTGATTATTTCTCCGCCCCGCTGCGGAAAAACGACGCTTATTCGTGATCTGATCCGGCAGATTTCAAATGGAAATGCGTATGTAAAAGGTAGTTCCGTAGGAGTGGTTGATGAACGCTCTGAGCTCGGCGGCTGTTATCTGGGGGTCGCCCAGAATGATCTGGGAATCCGGACAGATATTCTGGACTGCTGTCCGAAAGCAGAGGGCATGATTATGCTGATCCGATCCATGGCGCCACAGGTTATCGCTGTGGATGAAATCGGCACAAGCGAGGATATTCATGCTATAGAATATGCCATGCAGTGCGGATGTAAGCTGATTGCCAGCGTCCATGGCCTGGATATGCAGGAGGCTTCCAGAAAGCCTGTTCTGGGGGAACTCATCCGGAGACGGATGTTTGAAAGATATGTGGTGCTGGGAAACGGCAAACATCCCGGGGAAATCCGGGGGATCTATGATGAGCGGGGGAGTGTGCTGTGCAGAGACTGGTAGGAGGGATACTGATTATTACGGCCACTGCAGGAGCCGGATATGTGTATGGGACAGAATTAAAAAAATATCTGGGAAAAATACAGTATCTCCGATATATAGTGGGATTGATGAAAGGAGAAATTGAATATACGGGGGCACCTCTGTCCGAAGTGTTTTCTTCGGTGGCGCGGCGGGTGAAAGAGCCATATAGAAACTGGCTGGGACAGCTGTCTGCGCGGACAGAAAGCAGGGATGAGTCCGGGTTTTCCAGAATATGGAATAAATGTATTGACCGGTATCTCAGAGAACTGAATCTGAAGACGGAACATTCTGTCCTTTTGAAGGAGCTCGGTACTTTTCTGGGTCAGATGGACAGAGAGACTTTTAACCGGTCTATGCAGCTCTATCTCAATCGAATGGATCTGGAAATCGAAAAACTCAGAGAGGGACTGGCGGCAAAGAAAAAAATCGGCGGATGGCTCGGAATCATGTCCGGAATCTTTCTGGTTGTGATTCTGATTTAACCGGGGAGGGATCATGAACATAAATCTGATATTTAAAATAGCGGCTGTGGGAATTCTGGTATCCATTTTAAGTCAGGTGCTTAAACACAGCGGCAGAGACGAACAGGCATTTCTGGCAAGCCTTGCGGGACTTATTCTTGTTCTGTCCTGGATCCTGCCGTACATATATGATCTGTTCCTTTCCATTCGTCAGCTGTTTTCTCTGTAAGGAGGTGTGAAGATGAATGTGATCCAGGTGGCGGCCATTGGTGTAATTGGAGCGCTGCTCGCTCTGCAGCTGAAAGGCGGAAGGGCGGAATACGGAATATATATGAGCGTGGCGGCAGGAATTTTTCTGTTTGCCTGCATTATAGACCGGCTGGAGATTTTTATACGGACAGTAGAACAGATCGGATCGTATATCAATCTGGATGCAGGATATCTGGGAACCATGCTGAAGATGATTGGCATAACCTATATAGCAGAATTTTCTTCCGGGGTATGCAGGGACGCGGGATATCAGACAATAGCCGTACAGATTGAGATATTCAGCAGACTGACGATTCTGGCTCTGGGAATGCCGGTCCTTCTTGCTCTCCTTGAGACAATCCGGGAGTTTCTTGCATGAGCCGGAGAAAACCGCAGCTCTTTCTCACTTTTTTTCTGGTACTTCTTATTTGGGGTCTGGGAAGCCGGATTGTAAATGCCGCAGAGGAAAAAGCAGAAAGCGGAACAGGGCGGGAGCAGGCGGAAACACAGGAAGAATCAGGAAAAAACGGCCGGCCAGAAGCCCTGACGGAGGAAGAAGCGGATGCTATACAGCAGGAAACAGAGAAGGCGCTGATGGACCGGTTTGATTTTGAGGAAATTGAGTCAAGCCTGGATCAGATGTTTCCAAAAGAAAAGATCTCTTTTCAGGAAGTGGTTACCGCCATGATGTCCGGCGATATGGAACAGACAGGTGAAACTTTCCTGCGGTTTTTAAGAGATCAGATTTTCTATGAATTCCGATATAACAGGCATAATCTTGTATATATTCTTCTGATTGCGCTGATTGCTGCCATATTCTCAAATTTTACGGAGGCATTTCAGAACAAAAGAATATCGGAGATCAGTTTTTATGTTTTGTACATGCTGCTCATTACATTTTGCCTGACTGCTTTTCAGACTGCGATGGAGGGAGTGGAGGGAAAGGTGGACTCCCTTGTGAATTTTATGCGTGTATTATGCCCCAGCTATTTTCTGGCGGTTGCATTTGCTTCCGGAAGTTCCTCATCACTGCTTTTTTATAATGTAATTCTTTTTCTGATCTATCTGGTAGAAATTGTGATTGTACGTTTCCTGCTGCCGGTTGTCCATATTTATATTATGGTGCGGGTTCTTGGGAATCTGACAGGAGAAGATTTTCTTTCAGAATTTGCTGATCTGATCAGAAGATGTGTGGAGTGGATT
>DWZZ01000034.1 GCA_019117305.1 Candidatus Mediterraneibacter merdigallinarum
GACCTGACAAGAGAGCAGCAGCTTGACGTAATCGCAAGAACCTGCCATGACAGAATGTAAGAATAGCGGATATATCTGACCGATATTGAATGAACAGAGACAGGCGGAACGATAAGTGCCGCCTGTCTTGCTGTAAGAGCAGACACAGACTATGGGCAGCGCCGCGGGCGGCCCGCGGATCGCTGCGTTCCCGAAAGGAGAAAAAATGCAAGGATACATTCATTCTACCGAAAGTTTCGGCTCTGTAGACGGGCCGGGCGTACGGTTTGTTATTTTTGTCAGCGGATGTCCCATGCGCTGTCAGTTCTGTCACAATCCGGATACATGGAATATGACGGACGGAGAGCTGCGCAGTACGGATGAGCTGATAAAGAATGCTCTCCGCTACCGGACCTACTGGAAAGACGGCGGAGGAATTACGGTCAGCGGCGGAGAACCGCTGATGCAGATTGATTTTCTGACAGAGCTTTTCAGGAAGGCCAAAGAACAGGGGATTCATACCACTATAGATACAAGCGGCGCGCCTTTTACAAGGGAAGAGCCTTTTTTCGGAAAATTTAATGAACTGATGAAATATACAGATCTTCTGCTGGTTGATATAAAACATATCGATGATGAACAGCATAAGATCCTGACCGGACGGAGCAATAAAAATATTCTGGATATGGCAGAATATCTGTCGGAGATTGGAAAACCGGTCTGGATACGGCATGTGCTTGTGCCGGAAAGAAATGACACAGATGAGTATCTTAAAAAACTTTATAGCTTTATAAAGACATTAAATAATGTACAAAAAGTTGAAGTGCTTCCATATCATACTCTGGGTGAATATAAGTGGAAAGAGCTGGGGTATGAGTATCCGCTTGCGGGAATCGAACCGCCGGCAAAAGAGCGGATCAGAAATGCAAATGAGATTCTGCATACAGATAAAGGGACGGACTCCTCACGCTGAAATATTCTGACAATATCAGCGAAAGGGGTCCGTCCCCCTTTCTTCTTATTTTCTGAAAATAAATATAATTGACAGAATGCAGACCAGTGCTTCTGTTACCGGAACTGCCATCCAGATGCCGGTCAGGCCCAGAAGGGCTGACAGAAGCCAGGCAGTTGGAATGATCAGTACAAATCCTCTCAGGATGGACACGGCGAATGCTTCTTTTGGCCGGTCAGCCGAGCTGAGGAAGGCTGCGGCAACAATATTGATCCCTGAGAAGAACAGGCTGATAAAATAGATCCGCATGCCTTCTGAAGCGATTGACGTAAGGATCGGGGTGTGATCCCGGTTAAACAGTTCTGCGATGGGAACGGCAAATATACTGATCAGCCCATAGGCCAGAAACGCCATAAGCAGAGACGCACACAGGGCATACCTGCGCAGTCTGTTTCGCTGGTGCCGGCCGGTTTCTCCGGCATACCGGCTGACAACGGGCTGGATACCCTGGCCGATTCCTGTAAAGATAGATACCAGCACCAGAGCGATATTTGCCAGAATTCCATAGGCGGCGACTCCGGTGTTGCCGCTCAGTCCAAGAATCAGGAAGTTAAATACAATAATTACAATGCCGGAAGACATTTCTGTAATCAGGGAAGATACTCCCAGACCGCAGATATCTTTCCAGCGGATCAGGGAAACTTTCGTCCGGACAGGGCGGAAGTTATTTTTCTTTCGGATAAAATGCTGAGACATAATCAACATACTTACAACAGGGGCGGTTGCCGTGGCTATGGCGGCTCCTGTCATACCCATGCCAAGCGGATAGATAAATACATAATCCAGCACAATATTTGTCAGACTTCCCACGATCATTCCCGTCATGGACAGGCGGGGAGAGCCGTCATTCCTGACAAAACACAGCAGAATATTATTTCCCAGGAAGAGCGGGGAAAATACGAGGAGGATGCGGATATAGTCTGCGGCATATCCGACCGTATCGGCGTCTGCTCCGAGGAAAGATGCTATCTGAGAGGGAAACAGCGCTCCGGCAGAACTGAAAATTATGGCCGCCAGGATACCCAGGTACAACGCATGTGTAAAAATTGTACGGTGGATTTTATTGTCAGATCCCGCAGCGGACAATGTATAGCGGGCGGCAGAGCCCATACCGATCATCAGGCCGGTGCCGTTCATCAGACTGTAGGCCGGAAGAACCAGATTCAGCGCGGCCAGCGCGTCGGCACCGATTCCTCTCGCGATAAAAAAGGTGTCAGCCAGGATATAGCAGGAATAGCCGATCATTCCAAGAACATTGGCAGACACATATTTCAGAAAAACAGGGAAAATCTTTTCTGTAGGTGCAATACTCATAATTTTTTGTTCCTTTCCTGTAATAGAATAAAAAAGGCATTCATACCCGCTCCTGCTGTGGCCTACCGGCGCGGGATGAATGCACTGTACAGTTCCTGCCCGGCGGCAGGAACAGGCATAGTCTTTATAAAATGTGAACTATGTGCTTTAAGTCCTTCGCTATAGTATCACAGAAATAAAGGGAAATCAAACCTTTTTTTTGCGGGAAATCAGGTG
The DNA here is from genome assembly GCA_019117305.1 of Candidatus Mediterraneibacter merdigallinarum. Lineage (GTDB taxonomy): Bacteria > Bacillota > Clostridia > Lachnospirales > Lachnospiraceae > Mediterraneibacter > Mediterraneibacter merdigallinarum. The sequence goes on from DWZZ01000034.1 coordinate 2,522, forward strand.
TAGAATATTCGTGTATGACTGTGCGCGGGTAAGAGGATATGCGAGGAGGATATGACATGAACAAGAAGGAAATACTGGAGATCCGAAAACAATTTACACCCCGTAACTGTGCCATAACGAGAATATGTGGGTGCTATGTGGATCATGAAAAAGTAAAACAGATGGAGTCAAAGGACGCGTTTCTTTCCCTCCCGGAAGAAGAGGCGTTCAAATATTTTGATATCTTTAAAAAGACACTCTCGGGAACAGTGGGGAAAAATATGCTGAATCTGGAGTTTCCGCTGGATGCGGAGATGCCCGGCGGCGCCCAGGAATTCCTGCTTAAGCTCCGGGACAGCAAGCTGCAGGACGATATGCTTCTGGAAGAATTTTATGACAAGGTCATTGCAGCCTATGATTATGGAGAAAACTATTACATAATCCTGATCCACGCAATGTATGATATTCCGGGCAAGGCTTCAGACGGCATGGAGATGTTTGACGCGTCAGATGAAGTGTACGAATACCTGCTGATGAGCATCTGTCCGGTTGTCCTGTCAAAAGCAGGACTCAGCTATAACGCTCAGGATAACCGGATTCAGGACCGGATCCGGGACTGGATTGTGGATATGCCGGACAAAGGATTCCTTTTCCCTGCCTTTAATGACAGAGGAACAGATCTGCACAGTGTTCTGTATTATACGAAAAAATCCGAGGATCTTCAGCCGGAGATGATCGAACAGCTTCTTGGGGCTGCCACGCCCATGTCGGCGGATACCCAGAAGGAGACGTTTCAGACGATTATCGAGGACACTCTGGGTGAGGACGGGGATTATGAGACTGTGCGGAATATCCATGAAACTCTCGCGGATCTGATGGAGGAGCACAAAGAAGAGCCGGAGCCGCTGACACTTGACTGTACAGATGTGAAGAAAATATTTGAGCAGAGCGGAGTCCCGAATGAAAAGATGGAGACTTTTGAGAAAAATTTCGCGGAAAACGCGGGAGAGAAAGGGCAGCTGCAGGCCTCCAACATTGCGGAGACGAAGAAGTTCAATATTGAGACGCCGGATGTGATTATCAAGGTAAATCCGGACAGAGCAGATCTGGTGGAGACAAGGATTATTGACGGAAGACAGTGCCTGGTTATTCCGGTAGATGATCATATAGAAGTAAACGGCATCAGCGTCAGAACGATTTCCCGAAGACCGGAGCCCGGCAAAGAAGAATCCTCTGCTTCAGAATAGAAAAATCCCGGACCGTATCCTGTGCGTTTCATCTCTGGAATCGCACGCGGTGCAGCCCGGGATTACTTTTATGTAAAATATGTGGCCGGGATCTGTGAGAGCGGAGCCGGATTATGCCGGACGTCCTATGCGGACGGAGCGTCAATCGCGCAGAGCAGAATCCGGGCGCATTCATCGGGTGAGAGAACAGAAGTATTCAGCGCCATATCATAATTTTTCTTGTCTGACCAGTCTTTGTCCGTCCAGAATTTAAAATAGTCCCTCCGTTCCCGCTCTTTCTTTTCCATCATTTTCTTTGCCTGTTCCGGAGTTACATTTTCTGTGCGGACGATCCGGTCGATCCGTTTATCCATGTCGGAGGAATAAATAAATACTCTGACTGTACGGGGATTATCCCTGAGAATTTCTGTGGAACTTCTGCCGATAAACACGGCGGGACCCTGCATTTCCAGGGCTTTTATTGTTTTCTGCAGCTCATAGTACAGTTCAAATGCCTGTGAATTATTGCGGTTATAGTTGTAACTTGCCAGAAGCCCGATATTGTACAGGACACTTCCTGTTCTTTTTTCATCATATTCTTTCAGCATATCAAGAGACATTCCTTTTGATTCAGCTACCTGGGCTATCAGGCTGCCGTCATAGCAGGAAATGCCTGCCTTTTCTGCCACTCTTTTTCCGATTTCACGGCCTCCGCTGCCAAATTCCCTTTCGATTGCAAGTGATTTCATAAAACAAAACTCCTTTCTTACTTTCCGATATTTCTGAGAACAGCATCCCGTACAATCCGGATAAATTCCTCTGAGTCCTCGGGCCCCAGAAGTTCCAGAAATTCAGCCATGCGGCTGATCACATCTTCGTATTTTCCCTTTACATCCTGCTTTCCTGCGTCGGTAATATATACCAGAACCTGCCGTTTGTCCTGCGGATTCTGAAGGCGCCGGGCGAATCCTTTCTTTTCCAGCGTATTCAGAATAGCCGCAGTCCGGGAACTTCTGATATCAAATGCAGAGGTCAGTTCCCCGGCGGAAGCACCGTCATGCTGAAATGCAAGATAATAAAGGACAGCCTGTTCCCCTGAGGCCAGGCTGGTCAGATCACGGATCATTGCCGTACGGTTCAGCTGTCTCATATAGTGAAGGAAATATTCTGCACGATTACGGTAATCCATACTGTATCTCCTTTATATCTCATACTATGAGATAATATACCACCATACAGGCTGTGATGTCAACAGGCGGGGGAGGACAGTTCTGACGGCGTTTTTGGTTTATATCAACAAATGAAGAGGCGATATTTAAATAAATGATTCGGCTATAAAACTAAATTTGTGTAAAAAGTATGAAAAAAATGTGAAATTATATTTTTTTACTTGCTTTTTTTATGCAATAATACTAGTCTGATGTTTAGTTGCCTAACTAAACGTTTTCTGTTCCCGGCAGATCAGCTGCCGGATCTGCGGAAAGACTATAGAAAATATTATGGAGGGAAGCAGATGAATTGCGAAACAAATGATATTCCTCTGATGGGGATTATGGGCATTGTGCTGCATAAGATGTTAAATACGGCGAAGGGAATGTATCAGGAATTTGATCTGAACCGCAGTCAGGCGGCAATTCTTTTTACTCTTCACCGCAGAAAGTCAATCTCTCAGAAAGAGCTGGCCAGGGAGCTGAATATGACGGCTCCGTCTATTACTTCAGCCATTCAGAAGATGGAACGGGAGAAATATATCACCCGGGAAACAGACAAATCGGATCAGCGGGTGATGCGGCTTACCCTGGCGGAGCGGGGGAAGGCCTGTATTCAGTCGGTCAAAAATGTCGGAGAACGAATGGATGAGATCATCCAGGGAGGCATGAGCCTGGAGGAACAGCTTCTGTTTCGAAGACTGATACTGCAGGTTAAAGATAATCTGGAAAAATATGAAAGGAAAGAAGAGGTATGAAAAACTTATTCAAATATGCGGCGGAGCACTGGAAAGCTCTGATTGCGATCATTGTAATATTGTTCATACAGGCATACTGTGATCTGTCACTGCCCTCGTACACATCTGATATTGTAAATGTGGGAATTCAGCAGGGCGGCATAGAGGATCAGATCCCAGAGGCTGTTTCCGCGGATGAGATGGAGAAACTGCTTCTGTTTGTACCGACCGGGGATCAGGATACAGTGCTTGACGCCTATGAGGAAGATGACAGCACGTATGATATGAAAGCCTACGTGCTGAAAGATTCAGTATCGGACAGCGCCGAAAAAAAAGAAGAAATCAGCGGAATTCTCCAGGGGCCCATGATGCTGACAGCGGGATTTGAATCCGGCAGTGATATGACAAAGCAGATTGAAGAACAGATGAAGGCAAATATGCCGGCTCAGACAGAGACCGGGGACATGTCCGTCTTCGATCTTCTGAAAATGCTTCCGGAAGAACAGCGGGCAGCCATGCTGCAGGGAATGGACGAACAGATGGCTGATCTGCCGGATACGATTCTGGAACAGGCAGCGGTGGCATATGTTCAGTCCGCGTATGAAGAGCTGGGGCTGGATATGGACAGCATTCAGATAAACTACCTGATTGTGACAGGCGGTAAGATGGTAGGGCTGGCTTTTCTCGGAATGGCGGCAAGTATTCTTGTCGGCTTTCTGGCGTCCCGTGTGGGCGCGGCTACAGGCCGGGATCTGAGAAGCAGAGTGTTCCACAAGGTCGTAGGATTCTCAAACAATGAGTTTGATCATTTCTCCACCGCTTCTCTGATTACGAGAAGTACCAATGATATCCAGCAGATTCAGCTGCTTACGGTAATGCTTCTGCGGATTGTGCTCTATGCGCCGATTCTGGCCATAGGCGGAATTATTCAGGTGTTCCAGACAAATGTGTCCATGTCCTGGATTATCGCTCTTGCCGTAATTCTGATCGCGCTGGTAATCCTGGTACTCTTTGTTGTGGCTATGCCGAAGTTTAAGATTCTCCAGAATCTTGTAGATAAACTGAACCTGGTTACCCGTGAAATTCTGACCGGACTTTCAGTGATCCGCGCCTTCAGCACACAGAAGCATGAGGAGGAGAGATTCGATCAGGCCAATCGGGATCTGACCCGGACAAACCTGTTTGTTAACCGCGCTATGACCTTTATGATGCCGGTCATGATGCTGGTAATGAACGGCATCTCCGTCCTTATTATGTGGAACGGAGCCCACGGCATAAGCGAAGGTCAGATGCAGGTGGGAGATATGATGGCATTTATTCAGTACACTATGCAGATTATCATGGGATTCCTTATGCTGTGCATGCTTTCCATTATGCTGCCCAGAGCGGCGGTGGCGGCAGACCGTGTGGAAGAAGTATTGTCCAGCCAGACTGTAATCCATGATCCGGAACATCCGGCATCCTTTGACAGCCGGAAGAAAGGGGTCCTCACATTCAGCCACGTGTCCTTCCGGTATCCGGGGGCAGATGAAAATGTCCTTCATGATATAACATTTACGGCAGAACCCGGGAAAACTACCGCGATTATCGGCAGTACCGGAAGCGGAAAATCCACGCTGGTAAATCTGATTCCCCGCTTCTATGACGTGACGGAAGGTTCCATTACACTGGACGGAGCGGATATCCGCCAGGTAAGCCAGCATGAACTCAGAGAAAAGCTTGGATTTGTACCCCAGAAGGGCGTGCTTTTCTCGGGAGATATTGCTTCCAATATTCTGTTCGGCAATCCTCACGGAAGTGAAGCCGAGATGAAGGATGCGGCAGAGATTGCCCAGGCGGCAGAATTTATTGAAGAAAAGCCGGAGGGCTATAAGAGCCCCATCGCCCAGGGCGGCTCCAATGTATCAGGAGGCCAGAAACAGAGACTGTCGATTGCCAGAGCTATCGCAAAACACCCGGAAGTATTTATTTTTGACGACAGCTTTTCCGCTCTTGACTTTAAGACAGATGTTACGCTGAGGAAGGCTCTCCGCACGAAAACAAAGGACAGTACCGTGCTGATTGTAGCACAGAGAATCAGTACAATTCTCAATGCTGATCAGATTATTGTACTGGATGAGGGTAAAATCGCAGGAATGGGAACCCATCAGGAGCTTCTTGAATCCTGCGAAGTATACCGTCAGATCGCCGCGTCGCAGCTGTCTGAATCGGAACTGGAAAACCAGGGGAAGAGCAGAGACAGCAGCAAAATGATAACAGACGGCGCAGGAGAAAAGGAGGTGCAGTGCAATGGCTAGAGGACCAATGGGAAGAGGAATGCATGGCGGAGCGGCAGGTGAGAGTGCTAAGGACTTCAAAGGCACAATAAAAAAACTGTTCCGGTATATGGGCGCGTTTAAAGTTCATATGTTGTTTGTCGCTGTTTTTGCCATATGCGGTACGATATTCAACATTGCGGGGCCGAAGATTCTGGGCCAGGCCACAACAGAGATCTTCAATGGCCTGGTCAGTACTGTTTCCGGCGGAAGCGGCATGGATTTCGGCAGGATTGGCGAGATTCTTCTGATTACACTTGGACTGTATGTGATCAGCGCACTGTGCTCTTTCATACAGGGAATCATTATGACAGGCGTATCACAGAAAACCACTTACCGGTTGCGCAAAGAGATTTCCGAAAAGATCAACCGCATGCCGATGAATTACTTTGACACAAAGCCGGTTGGCGAAGTGCTCTCCCGTGTGACAAATGATGTGGATACACTGGGGCAGAGTCTGAACCAGAGCGCGACTCAGCTGATCACATCTGTAACAACGATTATCGGCGTTCTTATCATGATGCTTTCTATCAGCCCGCTGATGACGCTGGTGGCGATTCTTCTGCTTCCGGTGTCGGTACTGCTGATTTCATTTGTAATGAAACATTCCCAGAAATATTTCCGGGGACAGCAGGAATACCTTGGAAATGTAAACGGACAGGTAGAAGAAATCTACAGCGGCCACAGCATTATAAAGGCATTTAATAAAGAAGAAGACGTAATCGGAGAATTCAACAGGACAAACGAGAAGCTGTATAACTCCGCATGGAAATCCCAGTTCTTTTCCGGTATGATGATGCCGGTTATGCAGTTTGTGGGCAACCTGGGGTATGTGGCGGTAGCCATACTGGGCGGATATCTGACAATCCGGAATACAATCGAAGTCGGCGATATCCAGTCCTTTATCCAGTATGTCAGAAACTTTACCCAGCCCATTCAGCAGGTGGCGCAGGTCGCCAATATGCTTCAGTCCACGGCAGCGGCGTCGGAAAGGGTATTTGAGTTCCTGGAAGAGGACGAAGAGGAACAGACAGTTCCAGATCCGGTATCGACAGAAGGACTGGAGGGAAATGTACAGTTTGATCACGTACATTTCGGCTACAACCCGGACAGAATCATCATTAATGACTTTTCCGCAAATGTAAAAGAAGGCCAGAAGATTGCTATCGTAGGTCCTACCGGAGCAGGAAAAACCACCATGATCAAACTGCTCATGCGGTTCTATGATGTGAACAGCGGATCCATCCGGATCGACGGACACGATCTGAGAGAGTTTAACCGCAGTGACTTAAGGGAAATGTTCGGAATGGTGCTTCAGGATACCTGGCTGTTCCACGGAACAATCATGGAAAATATCCGCTACGGCAGACTTGACGCCACAGACGAAGAAGTCATCCAGGCAGCGAAAGCCGCCCATGTACACCGCTTCGTACAGACTCTGCCCGGCGGCTACAACATGGAGCTGAACGAAGAGGCAAGCAATGTCTCTCAGGGACAGAAACAGCTTCTTACCATTGCAAGAGCCATTCTTGCGGATCCGAAAATCCTTATTCTGGATGAGGCCACCAGCTCCGTAGATACAAGAACCGAAGTGCTCATTCAGAAGGCCATGGATAACCTGATGAAAGGACGCACAAGCTTCATCATCGCCCACAGACTGTCAACCATCCGCGACGCCGATCTGATCCTGGTTATGAAAGACGGCGATATCGTAGAACAGGGAAGACACGAAGAACTCCTGGCAAAAGGCGGATTCTACGCAGATCTCTATAACTCCCAGTTCGAATCCGCTGATCAGAGCTGCGCGTAAATCGGGAACTGACGGGATAAGGATGTCGGGATGAGGTCCGAAAACATCAGAATACAGAACCGGCGAGAACCGTATTCGGAGATCAGATGCGGAAATTCTAAACTCCGTTCGGCGGAACAGTAAAACTACAACACCCTGAATACAGGCTAAAAACAGAATTATCAATGGAAACTCACGTTCCGTTC
>DWZZ01000035.1 GCA_019117305.1 Candidatus Mediterraneibacter merdigallinarum
CCTGACACGGTTCACAGGTTCCCGTCGCGTGAGACCCGGACATCAACGTCACTTACCGGGGGCAGCCCTGCAGACTGTCGCCCTCCGCGCAATATCACCCCTGCTATAGCGGATTGCAGGTACAAGGTACCGCTAACACCCCGGCTGCACGAGTCTTAATTTTACATGGTTTTGTGGGAAATGTCAATGAGTGCAGAGAAAAGAAATTGCTGAAAAACCTATTTGGTGCTAGAATAAATGAAAAATCGTGAAATGGAGTATCAGATGAAGATTTTACTGGCAGCCATTAATGCAAAATATATCCATTCCAATCCCGCCGTATACAGCCTGCGGGCATATGCGTGCAAATACAAAGATGAGATCGGTATTGCGGAATATACGATAAATCAGACGATCGATGAGATTCTGATGGACATTTACGGGCGTCAGCCGGATATCCTCTGTATTTCCTGCTATCTGTGGAATATCATTTATGTCCGGCAGGTGGTTGCGGAGATCCCGAAGATCCTGCCGGATGTCAGGATCTGGCTGGGCGGTCCGGAAGTCTCTTTTAACGGAAGTGAAATACTGGAAGCGCATCCCTGTCTGACAGGTGTTATGTGCGGGGAGGGGGAAGAGACCTTTCTTGAATTGATGGAATATTACCATGGACAGCGGGAGAAGGGCGCTGATCAGATGGAGGCAGAGCAAGGCACCGGAGGAGTCTGCCCCGGGGAAAGTCTGACTCTGGAGCAGGTCAGAGGAATTGTGTATCGGGACGAATCAGGAAATATTCAGGTCAATCCGCTCCGACCGGTCATGGATCTGAGCAGCGTGCCTTTTGTGTACGGCCACATTGAAGATTTCAGAAACCGGATTATCTACTATGAGTCCAGCCGGGGGTGTCCGTTTTCCTGCAGTTACTGTCTGTCTTCCATAGATAAATGCCTCCGTTTCCGCGACATTGAGCTGGTAAAAAAGGAACTGCAGTTTTTTATTGATCATGAAGTGCCTCAGGTGAAGTTTGTAGACCGGACTTTTAACTGCAGGCATGATCATGCGATGGCGGTATGGAGTTATATTAAAGAACACGACAGAGGCATTACAAATTTTCATTTCGAGGTGGCGGCGGATCTTTTAAATGAGGAGGAAATTCATCTGATCCGGGAGATGCGTCCGGGGCTTATACAGCTTGAAATCGGCGTTCAGTCGGCCAATGAGGAGACAATCCGGGAGATCAGAAGAAAGATGGATCTGGACAGAGTGGGGCAGGTTACTGCCCGGATCCGGGAGACCGGAAATGTACATCAGCATCTTGATCTGATTGCAGGACTTCCGTATGAGAATTATGAGAGTTTTGTCCGGTCATTTAACCGTGTATATGCCATGAAGCCGGATCAGCTTCAGCTGGGATTCCTTAAAGTACTCAAAGGATCTCTCATGCATGAGAAAGCCCGGGAATACAGTCTGATTTACCAGGAGCGTCCGCCATATGAAGTTCTCTCCACAAAATGGCTTTCTTATGGAGATATTGTCTGCCTCAAGAAGGTAGAGGAAATGGTGGAAGTTTATTATAACAGCGCTCAGTTTAAACATACACTGGCTCATCTGGAGCAGGAGTTTTCGTCACCTTTTGCCATGTATGAGGCCTTTGCCCTGTACTATGAAGCAGAGGGGCTTTCAAAGATCAGTCATTCCAGGCTGGCCAGATATGAAATCATATATCGGTTTATCCGGGAACGGCAGGTCAAAAACACAGAAGAATACCGGGAATGGTTGACATTGGACCTGTATTTGAGGGATAATGTGAAAAACCGCCCGGATTTTCTGGGGGAGAGCCGGGTATCCAGGGAGGAAGCCGCTGCTTTTTATAAAAAAGAAGCGGAGGAATTCCGTTATCTGAAAGGATATGAGAGCTTTGACCGGAATCAGATCCGCAAGATGACCCATCTGGAGAGAATAAAAGGACGGCTGCTGCTTTTTGATTATCGGAACAGAGACAGGCTGACAAATGACGCGGCAGTTTACTGTGTTGATGATTCAGGCGGTGCCGGAAGTTGACAGGAGGCGTATAAATTATTCCGGACGGGGCGGCAGAATGGGGGAATCATGTTTCAGAAACTTTCAGACAGGAAGTGGGAAGGAAGAAAAATGAATTTTTATGATAAAAAAATCAGACGTATCATATCTATTATCATTATAGGAATTGTGGCGGCAATGATTATTACGATGGTGGTGCCGTATATAGTATAAAGTGCACAGGAAAACGATATATTTTATACAGGAACGCAAGGCGCGGACCGGGAGTCCGGCCGGGTGCAGGAATCAGAAACAGGGCGGAGCTGACAGGAATGGGAAAGAAGAGACAGAAAACAAAGAGACGCGCCGCAGCAGTGCGCAGAAGGACTGTAATTCTGGGAATTTTTGTGGCAGCGGCGGCTCTCCTGGTTATTATTGTTATAAACAGTCTGCTTCGGCGCACGGTTGAGAAATATGATCCGGATATTATTATTGACGGGGTTTCCATTGGAGATACTGATGTATCCGGTATGACGGCGGAGGAGGCGAAAACCGCAGTTACGGAGGACGCCGGGCAGATATCCGGTGGACTGATTGTTTTTACCCTGGAAGATGGGAGGGAAGCAAGGGCGACGCTTAAAGAACTGGGAATGACTGTGAAAGACCTGGAAGAACTTACAGAGCAGGCGGCAGACTACGGGAAAAAGGGAAGCCTTGTGGAATGTTATAAAATTCTGAAAGCTTCGGAAAAGGGCGGGCAGAAAAATTATCCTGTACAGTACCAGATCACAGAAGAGTCTGCCGGAGAGGTTCTTGCAGCCCGTATGAACAGTATTCTGGAAGAACCGGAAAATGCGGCGATTATTCAGAAGGACGGTACTGCGGTTATACAGGAAGATGTACCCGGCGAAGCGCTGAATCTGGAAAAGACAGTGGCGGCCGTGAACGATCTGCTTGACAGCGGATGGGACAAAAAAGGCGGGCAGGTGCAGGCCGTGCTGGAGGAAGCGCAGGCGGACATTGCGGCGGAAGATCTGGAAGATATTACAGATGTACTGGGTACATACAGCACCAGTTATACCGGAAGCTCAGAGGGACGAAGCAAAAATATAGAATCAGGCGCAGCTCATATGAACGGTATACTGCTTCAGCCCGGAGAGGAAATATCAGCCAGTGAACTGACAGCTCCCTATACAGAAGAAAACGGATATGCGCCTGCGCCTTCTTATGCAGGCAACGAAGTGGTGGAGTCCATGGGCGGAGGCATCTGCCAGGTGACAACTACACTGTATAATGCGCTTCTCTACGCCGAGCTTGAGATTACGGAGCGGTGTGAGCACTCGATGATGGTGTCTTACGTGGATCCGTCCCGGGATGCCGCTGTAGCGGAAGGCGTAAAAGATCTGAAATTTAAGAATAATCTGGAAAATCCGGTTTATATCGGGGCGGAAGCCGGAAACGGGACAATTACGTTTTACATTTACGGAAAAGAATACCGCCCTTCCGGAAGGACAGTGGAATATGAAAGTGAGATTCTGGAGACCATAGAGCCGGAGAATACCACCTATGTGGCAGTGGCAGAAAAGATAGGAACCATGTATACAGAGAGCGAGGGCACGGCCGGACACACTGCTCAGCTGTGGAAGGTTGTAACGGAAAATGGCGAGGAGATCAGCCGGGAGGCGGTCAATTACAGCTATTATCTGGCCACGGACAGAGTCGTGGCAGTGGGTACAGCTTCGGAAGACGCAGAGGAGGCTGTGCAGATGGAAGAGGCAGTGAATACGCAGAATGAGGAAACGATAACAGCGGCGATAAACCGGATTACAGAAAAACGCAGCCAGAAGGAAAGCGGCGGAATACAGGATGGCGAAGATGCAGACGGCAGCGGGGGAACAGAGGAGGAGACAGATGAAACCGGGTAATATTACACAGACGGCCTGGAACCGGTCTGTGAAGAAACAACTTCATACAGAAATGCGGTATTCGGTTTTTCGTCCGTCTCCGGAAGAAAACTGTTCCGGCCTGCGCGTGGCTTCGGAAGAAGCCGTTGTCTGGAGCAGCGCTTCCGTTACAGGGGATTCTCCCCGGACAGTCTGGTACGCGGCTCTTCAGGCGGCGGGAAATCTCGCGGCCCGGGGCGTGATGCCTCAGGGGGTGTCACTGCGGATTCTGTTTCCGGAGGAAACGGAAGAAGAGATGCTTGCGGCGGCAGCGGGCGAAGCGCAGGAAGTCTGCAGCCGGATGGGAACAGAACTTACCTGTCTGCAGGGAGAGGTGAATCCGGCAGTCCGGCAGATGATAGTTGTGGCAGATGCTGCCGGGGCAGCTGACAGCCGGGGATTTACGGGAATTATGAGCCCGGGGCAGGAGATCCTGCTCTGCGGCTATACAGGTCTGGAAGGAATGCTGCATATTCTGGACGAAGCAGAGGAGGAGCTGGCGGAAAGATTTGTCCCTTCGTTTCTCGGACAGGCCGGAGCACTTCAGAGTGATCTGGTGATGCCGGAGCAGATACTTGCCGGATGCCGGACGGAAGCATCCGGCGGCGGAAGGCTGATTTCCGCTGCCCGCCAGATCGGCAGCGGCGGCATACTGGCGGCGCTGTGGGAGATGGCAGAGATATCGGGAACGGGCCTGGAAGTAAGCATGGAGGCGATGGCGCTGAAGCAGGAGACAGTGGAGATCTGTGAGCATTTTCAGATCAATCCCTACCAGATGACTTCGGCGGGGAGTTATCTGATCGCTACGGAGCATGCGGAAGAACTGATGGGAGTTCTGGAAAAGGCGGGCGCGCGAGCCGGCAGGCTTGGGATTGCCAAAGCGCAGAATGCGCGGGTGATCACAAGCGGAGACGAGACAAGATATCTGGACCGGCCCGCTCCGGACAGTCTGATGTGCTGGCAGCGGGAACGGCTTTTTGGAAATAGAGCAAGAGAATATATTTCATAAACAGGAGGGAATATTATGAGTGACAGAAAAGAAGCGCTGAGACTGGAAATATTGAAAGATATTGAAAAAAACAGCCGGGTGGATCTGGGCGAGCTTGCGGTTATGCTGGGAGTAAACGAGACGGATGTGGCAAATGAGATGGCTGAGATGGAGAAAGAGAAAATCATCTGCGGCTATCATACACTGATCGACTGGGATAAGGCCGGCGTGGAGATGGTAACCGCGCTGATCGAGGTTCGCGTAACGCCGCAGAGAGACCGGGGATTTGACCGGATCGCGGAGCGGATCTACAACTATCCGGAGGTGTACTCGGTATACCTGATTTCCGGAAGCTACGATCTGCTTGTGACAATTGAAGGCAAGACGCTGAAAGAAGTTTCCCGGTTTGTGTCCGAAAAACTTTCTCCCATCGATGAGGTGCTGAGCACGGCAACGCACTTTATCCTGAAAAAATACAAAGACCACGGGACAATTATGGTTCCCCGCAAGGAGTCGGAAAGGATGCTGGTGACACCGTAATGAGAAGTCCGTTATCAAAAAAGATCATAGATATTCAGCCTTCCGGGATCCGTAAGTTTTTTGATGTGGCAAACGAGATGGAGGACGCAATTTCTCTGGGCGTGGGAGAACCGGATTTTGATACTCCGTGGAGAATCCGCGAGGAAGGTATATTTACACTGGAAAAAGGGAAAACATTTTATACATCCAACGCAGGACTGCAGGAGCTGAGAAATGAGATCTGCCTCTATCTGGAGCGGAAGATCCATGTGTCCTACGATCCGAAACATGAGACGCTGGTTACGGTGGGAGGAAGCGAGGCTATAGACATTGGCCTGCGCTGTATGCTGGATCCGGGGGATGAGGTTCTGATTCCCCAGCCCAGTTATGTATCCTATCTGCCCTGTACGGTTATGGCTGATGGTGTGCCTGTTGTTGTGCCCCTTCAGTATGAAAATGAATTTAAACTGACAGTAAAAGATCTGGAGAAGTATACAACCCCGAAGACGAAAGTTCTTGTTATGCCTTTCCCGAACAATCCTACCGGTTCAATAATGACCAGAGAGGATCTGGAACCGGTTGCGGAGTTTGTGAGAGAGCACGATCTGTATGTAATGTCTGATGAAATATATTCAGAGCTTACATACGGTACGGAACATGTTTCGATTGCAAGTCTCCCGGGAATGCGGGAGCGGACCATCGTGATTAATGGTTTTTCCAAAGGGTTCGCCATGACCGGATGGAGACTGGGATACTGCTGCGGTCCTGCGCAGATTATCGAGCAAATGACAAAGCTGCATCAGTTCGCCATAATGTGCGCGCCGACAAACAGTCAGTACGCGGCGGTGGAAGGACTGCGCAACTGCGAGGATGAAGTACAGGAAATGCGCAGATCCTACAATCAGAGAAGACGTTTCCTGATGCACGAATTTGAACGGATGGGGCTGGAGTGCTTTGAGCCTTTCGGCGCTTTTTATGTATTCCCCAGCATCAAGGAATTTGGTATGAGTTCTGAAGAATTTGCTGAGAGGCTGCTGATGGAGGAAAAAGTAGCGGTTGTTCCGGGAAACGCATTCGGTGAATGCGGCGAGGGATTTCTGAGAATATCCTATGCGTATTCCATAGAAGATCTGAAAGAAGCCCTGGGCCGTGTAGAACATTTTATCCGGCGTCTGAGAGCTGAGTGAAATGTATATACAACAGAGATAACTTGAGAAAAAGGGGACGGCCCCCTTCCAAAAAGGGTCCGTCCTCTTTGGGATAAGGAGTCAGAATATAATGAATATTGTACTTCTGGAGCCGGAGATTCCGGCCAATACGGGAAATATAGGAAGGACATGTGTGGCTGCCGGCGTGCGGCTTCATCTGATAGAGCCGCTGGGTTTCCATCTGTCTGAGAAGGCGCTGAAGCGGGCGGGAATGGATTACTGGAAGGAGCTGGATGTAACTACGTATATTGACTATCAGGATTTCCTTGACAGAAATCCCGGAGCCAGAATTTATATGGCTACAACGAAAGCCAGGAAGATGTACACGGAGGTGTCCTATGAACCGGACTGCTATATTATGTTTGGGAAAGAAAGCGCGGGTATTCCGGAAGAGATACTTGTAGAAAACGAAGAGCGCTGTGTGAGAATCCCTATGGGAAATGGGATACGCTCCCTGAATCTGGGTAATTCCGCTGCTATAATCCTGTACGAAGCGCTGCGGCAGAATGAATTTCCGGGACTGCAGGAAGCGGGCAGCCTGCATCGTCTGAAATGGGCGGATACAGAAAAATAAGATTATTTACGGGTACTGGCAAAATGAATGACAGATACCCGTTTTTTTATAAAGGTTTTGAATATTCTGCTGGTTCAGTATATAATATTCATAAATTGATGTGTTAAAATCTGGTAAAAAGATTGTCCGTATGAATATGGATAGAAACGGAAATGATAAAAAAAGACATATTTTGCAGGACAGCATGGAAGGTGGTGTATGGAATATGGTGGAAGAGATGATCCGGGAGATCCGTACAGCCGAGAAACAGGCGGATGAGATTGTGAAAGAAGCACGTGAGAAGAGTGCGGAAATAGCACAGCAGACAGAAGAGGAAGCGCGGCGGATTGAGAAGGAGATCACAGAAAAGGCCGGGCAGACGGCGAAGGCTCTGGCCCTTCAGGCAGAAGAAAGGGTCCGGCAGAAAGAGGAAGAGGCCGGCGCTGTCCTGGCAAAGGAGATCCGGGAACTGAAAGCTTCTTCGGAGAAGAAAAAAGAAGAGGCGTCGGATCTTGTAATTTCCCTGCTTGTATCGTTCTGAAAAAGAAAGCAGGCAAAGGAGGATGATACAATGGCGGTACTTAAGATGCAGAGACTCACGGTCTGCGCGTTAAAAAAGGACCGGAAAGCAATCCTGGAAAAGCTTCAGAGCATGGGAGTCCTCCAGGTGGATCCTGTGTCTGGCGATGACAGGGACTTCAGGAAAATGGATACAGCCGGGCAGAGGATGGGATTTGAAAAGGCGGCAGCTTCTGCAGATCAGGCGCTGGATATTCTGGATAAATATGTACCGGAAAAGAAATCTGTCTTTTCTGCTCTTGAGGGCAGAAAAGTAATTACGACAGAGATGGAAGCAGCTGTCAGAAAAAAGAGAAAAGAGCTGCTCCGAACGGCCAGACAGATCTGTGATCTGGACCGGGACAGAGCAGAACAGCTGGGACTGATAACAAAACTTGAGAACAGCATCGAAAGTCTTGAACCATGGATGAATCTGGACGTACCGGTGAAGACTCAGAGTACCAGACGTACGGTTCTGATGCCGGGGACCATGCCGGGAGGCACGACGACAGAAGAGATATATCAGGTTCTGGCCGGGAAAGCGCCTCAGGCAGAAGGCACAGACATCCATATCATATCGGAAGAGCAGAATATGGTATATCTGACTGTTCTCTGTATGAAAGAGGAAGCCAGGCAGGTAGAAGATGCTCTTCGAAGCGCGGGTTTTGCAAGACCTTCCCAGACGTGGGATGATGTTCCCGCATATGAGAAACAGGAGCTTCTGGGACAGATCCGGGACTGCCGGCAGAAGATCCGGCAGACGGAAGAACAGATCGCAGATCTTGCGCAGCAGCGGGAACAGCTGAAAATTGTAGCGGATTATTACCGGGTACGGGCAGACAAATATGCAGTGCTGGGAGAGCTGCCTCAGTCGCGGAGAACTTTTATCATAAGCGGATATATTCCCCGGTGTGAATCAGATTATGTGGCCGGCTATCTGCTGGAAAGATATGACTGCGCGGTAGATGTGGAGGAACTCCGGGAAGACGAGGAGGCGCCAGTGATTCTGAAGAACAATCCGTTCTCCGCAAATATGGAGGGGATTGTGGAATCCTACGGACTGCCCCATAAAGGAGAGATTGATCCGACGACGGTTATGTCATTTTTCTACATTTTCTTTTTCGGCATGATGCTTTCGGATGCTGCTTACGGCGCTCTTGTGGCACTTGTATGCGGTATCCTGGTGCGGAAGTTTCCGGGAATGTCACCGGGAATGAAGAAGTCTTTGAAGCTGTTTTTCTATTGCGGGCTGTCCACGCTTGTCTGGGGAATTCTGTTTGGAGGATACTTCGGAAATATTGTGGATATTGTATCGGAGAAGTTTTTCGGACACACGGTTACTGTGCCGGCGCTCTGGTTCGTTCCTCTGAATGATCCCATGAAGCTGCTGGTATATTCCCTTCTGTTCGGAGTGATCCACCTGTTTGTGGGACTTGGAATCAAAGGATATCTGTGCCTGAAAGATAAAAAGTACATGGATTTCTTCTGTGATGTAGTGCTGTGGTTTATGCTGCTTGTGGGGCTGATCCTGATGCTTCTCCCTAGTGATATTTTCGCGTCCATAGCCCAGACGGAAATTGTATTTCCCCATGTACTCAACCGGGCGGCTCAGCTTCTGGCCGCGGCAGGAGCGGTCGGCATTGTGCTGATGTCAGGCAGAGACAACAGAAATCCGGCCCTGAGGCTGGCGCTGGGGGCATATGATCTCTACAATATAACCGGATGGCTCAGTGATGTACTGTCCTACTCCCGGCTGCTGGCGCTGGGTCTGGCCACAGGCGTTATCGCATCTGTTATCAACCAGATGGGAAGCATGCTTCCGGACAATGTGATTGGAGTTGTGTTTTTTATCCTTATCTTCCTGGTGGGCCATGCGATGAACCTGGCCATCAATCTGCTGGGAGCGTATGTGCACACGAACCGTCTGCAGTTCGTGGAGTTTTTTGGAAAGTTTTATGAGGGCGGCGGCAGGCCCTTCAATCCTTTTAAGGAGAATACAAAATATACAGAGGTAAAGGAGGAAACTTTATTATGAATATCTTGAGTGAATTGGGGATTGTGTATGCATTACTTGGCGCGGCTGTTGCCGTTCTGTTCGCAGGCTGCGGATCGGCGATCGGTGTGGGGATTGCCGGTCAGGCAGCCTCCGGTGTTGTAACGGAAGATCCAAGTAAATTTGCTAAGGTGCTGATTATCCAGCTCCTTCCGGGTACACAGGGACTTTACGGACTTCTGGTAGGCTTCATTACTCTGTCCAAAATCGGTATTCTGGGCGGAGGAATTGCCGATCTCTCTGTAACAACCGGTCTGCTGATACTGGCGGCCTGCCTGCCGGTGGGAATTGTGGGTCTGCTTTCCGGCATATCACAGGGAAAAACAGCAGCTGCCGCGATCGGAATTGTGGCGAAAAAGCCGGAGCAGTTCGGAAAAGCCATGCTGTTTCCGGCTATGGTTGAAACCTACGCCATTCTGGCTCTTCTGATCTCATTTCTTGCAGTAAACGGAATACAGGTATAAAAAACCAGGTGTAAAAACACAGGAAAGAGGCGCAGGGACAGAAAGTAAAAAGAAATGCAGAGCGCATAAAAGGAGAGCGGGAAATATGAGTGGACTGGATAAAATGAAGGCCCGGATTCTGGAAGAAGCACAGCAGTCTGCCGCGGAAATTCTGGAAAAGGCACA
>DWZZ01000036.1 GCA_019117305.1 Candidatus Mediterraneibacter merdigallinarum
ACTTCGTATTCTGACATTTTCGGACTTTTTTCAATCGCATGCCGCAGATAAATTCAAATTTAAGGGGCGAAAAGAAAGTGTGGCGGGAAACGGAGAATGATGGTAAAATAAGACAAATGGCGCGCAGAGATCTGTTGAACCGGATGAGATTACACCGGGTGCAGAAAGGAGAACAAAAATATGGGAACTTACATGGAAATGCTCGCAAAACATGCAAAGAATGCATCACGAGAAGCGGCAAAGCTCGGTACAGATGAGAAAAACAGGGGACTGCTTGCTGTGGCAGATGAATTGACAGCACAGCAGGAACTGATCCTGGAGGAAAATAAAAAAGATCTGGAGGCTGCAAAGGAAAAGGGAATAAAGCAGTCTCTGATCGACAGGCTGGCGCTTTCGGAAAAGAGAATCGCCGATATGGCCGAGGGACTCCGTCAGATTGCGGCTCTGGAAGACCCGGTCGGAGAAGTGCTTTATATGAAGACGCGGCCAAATGGACTGCGGATCGGACAGAAAAGAGTACCGCTCGGAGTTGTGGGAATTATTTATGAATCCCGTCCGAATGTTACGGCAGATGCCTTTGGTCTCTGCTTTAAGACAGGAAACGCAGTTATTTTGCGGGGAGGAAGCGATGCAATTCATTCCAATCTGGCAATTGTCCGGGCAATTAAGTCAGGTCTGCGCAAAATGAAACTCAATCAGGATATGGTTTTGCTGGTTGAGGACACAAGCAGGGATGTTGTCAATGAGATGATGAAGATGCATGGATGGATTGACGTACTGATCCCCAGAGGAGGAGCAGGACTGATTGCGAATGTGGTTCAGAACAGTACGGTTCCGGTAATTGAGACGGGTACGGGAAACTGCCATGTCTATGTAGATGAAGGGGCCGATCCGGTTATGGCGGCAGATATTGTGGAGAACGCAAAAACACAGCGGATGGGCGTATGCAATGCATGCGAATCTCTGGTAATTCATTCCAAAGCGGCGGAGGAGATTCTTCCGCGGATTGTCTCCAGGCTAAAAGGGCATAATGTAGAGATGCGCGGGGATGAAAAAGCACGGGCAATCAGTGAAGAGATTATCCCGGCTTCCGAGGAAGACTGGGGTACCGAGTATCTGGACGCTATTATCTCCATAAAAGTAGTGGATTCCATAGATGAAGCCATTGAGCATATTAATAAATATAATACCGGACACTCAGAATCTATTGTGACAAAAGATTATGCCCGTGCAATGAAGTTCCTCGATGAAATTGACGCGGCGGCGGTCTATGTAAATGCATCGACCAGGTTTACCGATGGGTTTGAATTCGGATTCGGAGCAGAGATCGGTATCAGTACGCAGAAACTTCATGCAAGAGGCCCCATGGGGCTTCAGGCTCTGACAACAACAAAGTATATCGGATTTGGCAGCGGTCAGATCCGGAAATAAGGCAAAAAAGGATACGGAAAAAACAGAGAAAAGGATACGCCGGAGCATGTACCGGAAGTGGCCGAGACAAAGAGTTTCGGACTTCGGGTGCTGTTTCCGGCGTTTGTCTGTGGTGATACGATGAAAACGTACACTATTATATACAGAAGAATTTAACGGAAAATACAGGAGTAATTGAATAATGCTTGCATATTATGCAAAAATGATGTATTATTATGCAAGTATTAACAAAGCGAACAGGGATGTACCCTTTACTTCCCTGCCAATGTGGTATATTATTAGGAATTGTAAGCGTCTGCGGACAGAAGCACTATAGATTCGTCTGCCGGCGCTGTACATATTTCACAGGAAAGGAAATTACTGAAATGATTAAAGTTGGAATCATCGGAGCTACAGGATATGCCGGCGCCGAGCTTGTGAGAATACTGACAGGGCATAAAAATGCGCAGATTGAATGGTATGGCTCCAGAAGTTATATAGATCAGAAATATGCAGATGTATACAGAAATATGTTCCAGATTGTGGATGACACATGTATGGACGACAATATGGAGGAGCTGGCGTCCCGGGTGGATGTGATTTTTACGGCTACACCCCAGGGACTGTGCGCGTCTCTTGTAAATGAAGGAACTCTGTCAAAGGCAAAGGTAATCGATCTCAGCGCGGACTTCCGGCTTAAAGATGTATCAGTCTACGAAGAGTGGTATAAGATTGAGCATAAAGCCCCCCAGTTTCTTGAGGAAGCAGTATACGGTCTGTGTGAAGTGAACAGAGAAGCGGTAAAGAAAGCCCGTCTGGTGGCGAATCCGGGATGTTATACAACCTGTTCGATTCTGACGGCCTATCCGCTGGCAAAAGAGGGGCTGATCGATATGGACAGTCTGATTATCGACGCAAAATCCGGAACCTCCGGAGCAGGACGGGGCGCCAAGCTTCCGAATCTCTTCTGCGAGGTTAATGAAAATATTAAGGCATATGGAGTAGCCACACACCGGCATACGCCTGAAATCGAAGAACAGCTGGGATATGCTGCCGGGAAGAAGGTTACGCTTAGTTTTACACCGCACCTTGTTCCCATGAACCGGGGAATTCTTGCCACAGAGTACGCCAGCCTGACCCGGAAAGTTACGACGGAAGAGATCAAAGCTGTATATGATAAATATTACGGGGATGAAAAATTTGTCCGTGTTCTTGAGCCGGGGGTATGCCCGGAAACAAAGTGGGTGGAAGGCAGCAATTACGTGGATATCGGTTTTAAAATTGATCCCAGAACAAACCGCATTATTATGATGGGCGCCATTGACAATCTGGTTAAAGGCGCGGCCGGACAGGCGGTGCAGAACATGAACCTGATGTTTGGCGAGCGGGAGAGCGAAGGTCTGGAACTGGTGCCGATGTTCCCGTAAGTTTTACCGGGAAGCAGTAATCCTTCGGATGCTGCTGATTTGACGGTATGAGAGTGTCCCGGGACGAAAAATGAATGGAGTACATATAGTTATGATACGTGTAATGACAATTGAGGACTACGATCAGGTGTACGCCCTCTGGAAAAAGATCAAAGGCTTTGGAATCCGCAGTATAGATGATTCCAGAGAGGGAGTGGAGCGGTTCCTGAAGCGGAATCCGTCCACCAGCGTAGTGGCCGAGGAAGACGGGAAAATTGTGGGAAGCATCCTCTGCGGCCATGACGGCAGACGGGGCTGTCTGTACCACGTCTGTGTGGATGAAGCGTACAGAAGACATGGAATCGGAAGAGCGATGGTTGTTTTTGCCATGAAAGCGCTGCAGAAAGAGGAAATCAACAAAGTATCTCTTATAGCTTTTACAAAAAATGACATTGGAAATGCTTTCTGGAATACCATCGGATGGACAGAGAGACTGGATCTGAATTATTATGACTTTACCCTGAATGAGGAAAATATTACGGCATTTAATGAACAGTAGAAAAGAAAAGGAGCGGAAAGACGATGAAGATAATTGACGGAGGCGTAACTGCCGCAAAAGGATTTGAGGCGGCGGCAGCGGCGGCAGGAATCAAATATCAGGACCGGACAGACATGGCCCTGATCTACAGTGAAAAACCATGCAAAGCAGCAGGAACTTTTACGACCAATGTGGTAAAAGCCGCGCCGGTGAAATGGGACAGGGAGATCATAGAGAAAAAACTGCGGCCCCAGGCAGTTATAGTGAATTCGGGAATTGCAAATGCATGTACCGGCGAGGAAGGGATGGAATGCTGCAGAAAAACGGCGGAAACCGCGGCCCGGGAGCTGGATGTGGATGCGGAAAGTGTGCTGGTCGGATCTACCGGCGTTATTGGAATGCAGATCCCCATGGACCGGATTGAAAAAGGAATTCATACACTTGCGGCAGAGAAAAAGGCAGACCGGGAAAGCGGCGCTGCGGCTGCAAAAGCCATTATGACAACCGATACCAGACCGAAGGAAGCGGCAGTTACTTTTGAAATCAATGGAAAGACAGTGACCATCGGCGGCATGGCGAAAGGCTCCGGCATGATTCATCCGAATATGTGCACCATGCTGTCATTTATTACAACGGATGCGAAAATATCCGGGAAGGCGCTGCGGAAAGCGCTGCGTGCAGATGTGGAGGATACCTACAACATGATATCCGTGGACGGAGATACGTCTACCAATGATACAGTGCTTCTGCTGGCAAACGGCATGGCCGGGAATGATAAGATCCGGTACGGTACGCCGGAGTATGAAATATTCTGCCAGGCCCTTCACTATATAAATGAGACACTGGCCAAAAAGATGGCAGGGGACGGCGAGGGAGCGACGGCTCTCTTTGAGGCGAAGATTACAGGAGCACAGACCAGGGAACAGGCAAAGGTACTGGCAAAGTCCATTGTCTGCTCTAATCTGACGAAGACGGCTATCGCCGGCCATGATGCAAACTGGGGCAGAATTCTCTGTGCGATGGGATATTCCGGAGCGGAGTTTGATCCGGAAAAAGTGACGCTGTTTTTTGAGAGCAGCGCGGGAAAGATTAAGATTATAGAAAATGGAGTCGCTGTAGAATACAGCGAGGAGAAGGCGACAGAGATTCTCTCTCAGCCCGAAGTAACAGTAACCGCAGATATCGGGGAAGGCCAGGCACAGGCGGCGGCCTGGGGCTGTGATCTGACTCATGAATATATTAATATTAACGCCGATTACCGGAGTTAAGGAGGACAGGAACGATGAATGAAAACATGCAGCAGTATCTGGATAAAGCGCAGGTTCTGATTGAGGCTCTGCCCTATATCCAGCGTTTTAACAGGAAGATTATTGTAGTGAAATACGGCGGCAGCGCCATGGTGGATGAAGAACTGAAAAAGCGGGTGATTGAGGACGTGACGCTGCTTAAGCTGGTAGGATTCAAACCGATTATTGTCCACGGAGGCGGTAAAGAGATCAGCAAATGGGTGGCAAAGACAGGAATGGAACCCAGATTTATCAATGGACTCCGCGTGACAGATGAAAGCACGATGGAGATCGCGGAAATGGTTCTTGGGCGGGTGAATAAAAGCCTGGTACAGCTTGTAGAGAGTCTGGGCGTACGGGCCATCGGCATCAGCGGAAAGGACGGCGGTCTTCTGCGGGTAGATAAAAAGTATTCTGAAGGACAGGATATCGGATATGTAGGTGAGATCAAGCATGTCAATGCGCCGATTCTCTTTGACCTGCTGGAGAAAGACTTCCTTCCGATTGTCTGCCCGGTAGGAATGGACGATGACTATAATACATACAACATCAATGCGGATGACGCGGCCTGTGCCATTGCGCGGGCAGTCCGGGCTGAGAAACTGGCTTTCCTGACAGATATTGAAGGCGTGTACAAAGATCCGGACGATCCTTCCACCCTGATCTCCGAGCTGTGGGTGGACGACGCGAAGAAACTGATGTCATCCGGAAATATTGGCGGCGGTATGCTGCCAAAGCTTCAGAACTGCATTGACGCCATCGCCCATGGCGTGTCCAGAGTGCATATTCTGGACGGCCGGATTCCCCACTGCCTCCTTCTGGAGATCTTTACAAACAAGGGAATCGGCACGGCAATATTGAACAGTAAAGAAAGCAGGTATTATTATGGTGAACAATAAAATTCAGTCGGCGGAAGAAAATCTTATTCGTGTATATAATCGTTTCCCCGTTGTGCTTGACCATGGGGAGGGCATGTATCTTTATGATACGGATGGAAAGGAGTATCTGGATTTTGCGGCGGGATTTGCCGTATGCGGTCTGGGATATGGCAATAAAGAGCTTGCCGGTGTTCTGAAGGATCAGATTGACCGGCTGTATCATACATCCAATCTCTATTACCACGAGAGCTGCGGAGAGGCTGCAAAAGAACTGAACCGTGTATGCGGTATGGACAAGGTGTTTTTTACAAACAGCGGCGGCGAAGCAATTGAGGGAGCCCTGAAAGCGGCCAGAAGATATGCATATACAAAGCAGACCGGCAGATATGAGTTTATTGCCATGGAGAATTCTTTTCACGGAAGGACATTCGGCGCTGTGTCTGTAACCGGACATAAGGCATACAGGGATCCCTTTGAGCCTGTGGTTCCGGGCGTGAAATTCGCAAAGTTCAATGATCTGGACAGCGTGAAAGCTCTTGTCAGTGACAAAACCTGTGCGATTATTCTGGAGCCTCTGCAGGGAGAAGGCGGTATAAATCCTGCTACGCAGGAATTTATGGAAGGAATCCGGAATATCTGTGACGAGAACGGTATTCTTATGATCTGTGATGAGGTTCAGTGCGGCATGGGAAGAACCGGAAGCATGTTTGCATGGCAGGGGTATGGAGTGAAGCCGGACATTCTGACCATGGCAAAGGCAATCGGAAACGGCATTCCGGCAGGTGCCTTCGCCCTGACAAAGGAAGTGGCAGAATATTCCCTGCAGCCCGGGGACCACGGCGCTACATACGGCGGCAATCCGCTGGCATGTACGGCGGTAAAAAAAGTGATTGAGATTTTCGAGCGGGAAGATATTGTGGGGCATGTAAATAAGGTGGCGCCCTATCTGACAAGGAAGCTGGATGAGCTTGTAGAAGAAATGGACTGCGTGACAGAGCGCAAAGGCAAAGGCCTGATGCAGGGAATTGTTGTTACAAAGCCATTGGCGGAGGTAAACAATAAAGCGGTTCAGGAAGGGCTTCTTGTCATCCAGGCTCATGGAAATGTGATCCGTTTTGTTCCTCCGCTTATTGTGGAAGAAAAGCATATTGATGAAATGATTGTGAAAATGAAGAAAGCGCTTCAGTAATTGAAGAAGAACTCCGCTTTCACGGAAGAGGCGGAATAAAGAGACCGGTTGTCGGATATACTGAAATATGTGTAAATGGTGCAGCATATGGAGGTAGGAAGATGATCGGTTTTTTTATCGCACTTTTATCAGGTGCTCTGATGAGTGTGCAGGGAGTATTCAACACTCAGGTGACGAAGACGACAGGTGTCTGGGTGAGTAACGGATGGGTTCAGCTCACAGCATTTGCAGTCTGTCTTGCCGTATGGCTGGCAACCGGCCGTGACAGTGTGACAGCTCTGGGGCGGGTCGAACCGAAATATATGCTGCTGGGCGGCGTAATCGGCGCGGGGATAACGTGGACGGTAATTAAGAGTATAGAAGCGCTGGGGCCGGCAAAGTCTGCCCTTCTTATTGTAATCGCGCAGCTGATCGTATCTTACGTAATTGAGCTTTTCGGAATGTTCGGGATGGAGAAGGAGCCGATGGACTGGAGAAAGCTGGGCGGACTTGCGCTGGCGATTGTGGGAATTGCTGTTTTCCAGTGGGAGTAAGGCGCGCAGAG
The DNA here is from genome assembly GCA_019117305.1 of Candidatus Mediterraneibacter merdigallinarum. Lineage (GTDB taxonomy): Bacteria > Bacillota > Clostridia > Lachnospirales > Lachnospiraceae > Mediterraneibacter > Mediterraneibacter merdigallinarum. Next base: position 7,252 of record DWZZ01000036.1, read on the forward strand.
GCAGAAACAGGTACAGAACTGTAATAAACACTCAATAAACTTGTAACAAAGACGTAATTGTCT
>DWZZ01000037.1 GCA_019117305.1 Candidatus Mediterraneibacter merdigallinarum
GACAGATGCGGATTCCAAAGTGGCTGACATGCTCAGAAGATCGGGCAAACCGGTTGTTCTTGTAGTGAATAAAGTAGACAGTTTTGAAAAATACATGCCGGATGTGTATGAATTCTACAATTTGGGGATCGGAGATCCGGTGCCTGTATCAGCGGCTTCCAGACTGGGAATCGGGGACCTGCTTGATCTGGTTATGGAGTATTTTCCGGAGCATGAGGCCGGTGAGGAAGATGACGACCGTCCGAGAGTGGCGATTGTAGGTAAGCCGAACGTGGGAAAATCCTCTATAATTAATCGCCTTCTTGGTGAGAATCGTGTGATTGTTTCTGATGTGGCAGGCACTACAAGAGATGCCATAGATACGGTCATTGTGCATGACCAGAAAGAGTATGTGTTTATTGATACGGCAGGGCTGCGCAGAAAGAGCAGGATTAAGGAAGAACTGGAGCGTTACAGTATTATCCGTACTGTGACGGCAGTGGAGCGTGCAGATGTGGTGCTTATGGTGATTGACGCTGTCGAGGGGGTAACTGAGCAGGATGCCAAAATTGCGGGGATCGCTCATGAAAGAGGCAAAGGCGTTATTATCGTTGTGAATAAATGGGATGCCATTGAAAAGAACGATCGGACAATGCGAGAATACGAAAGCAGGGTCAGACAGGTGATTTCCTATATGCCATATGCAGAAATTATGTATGTCTCTGCTGTTACGGGACAGAGACTGAATCGTCTCTATGATATGATCGACATGATAATCGCGAACCAGACAATGCGGATTGCCACCGGTGTGCTGAATGAGATTATGACAGAGGCGGTTGCCATGCAGCAGCCTCCTTCAGATAAAGGAAAGAGGCTGAAACTGTATTATATTACGCAGGTTTCAGTTAAGCCTCCCACATTTGTTATTTTCGTAAATGATAAGGAACTGATGCATTTTTCCTATACCAGATATCTGGAAAATAAGATCCGCGAGGCGTTCGGATTCCGTGGAACCCCGCTTCGGTTCATTATCAGAGAGAGAAAGGAAAAGGAGCGGTAAAGTATATGGAACGTTTAGTCTGTCTTGCGGTAGGGTATGTATGCGGTCTGCTTCAGACCGGGTATCTGATCGGTGAAATGAGTCATGTGGATATCCGGAAAAAAGGGAGCGGCAATGCAGGAACAACAAATGCGCTGAGAGTACTGGGGTGGAAGGCCGGACTCCTGACATTTGCAGGCGATGTGCTCAAATGTGTGGCGGCCTTTCTGATTGTGTACTATATGTACCGGGGGAGCGACTGCCGTCCGCTCCTGACTATGTACGCGGGAGCCGGGGTAACCCTGGGACATAACTTTCCCTTTTACATGGGGTTCAAGGGAGGGAAAGGAATTGCGGTAATGGCAGGTCTTGTTCTGGTCAACAGTTTCTGGCATCTGCCGTCCAGTCTTCTGATGATTCCGGTGACACTTGCTTTTTTTCTTGTGCCTGTCCTTATAACAAGATACATATCTGTAGGTTCTCTGTTGGCTTATACAGCGTTCCTGATTGAAATGATTATAATCGGACAGCTTGGATGGCTGGACATGGAGGCCGGGTACCGGTATGAACTTTATGGAATTCTGTTCCTTCTGACCGCTCTTGCATGGTACCGTCACAGAGCGAATATCGGGCGTCTTCTGAAGGGAACGGAAAATAAATTCGGAGCAAAGAAAAAGGAGTAAAGGGTTATGGCAAAAGCAGGCGTACTGGGAGCAGGAAGCTGGGGAACTGCACTGTCGGTTCTTCTCAGCGACAACGGACATCAGGTCACAATGTGGTCTATTGATGAAAATGAAGTGAAAATGTTAAATGAAAAACGGGAGCATGAAACAAAGCTGCCCGGCGTAAAGCTGCCGGATCAGCTGCAGATTACAGGAGATCTGGAAGACACGGTACAAGGAAAAGATTTTCTTGTACTGGCTGTACCGTCACCATTTACAAGATCAACAGCGGCAAAAATGAGCCCCTATGTAACTGAGGGACAGATTATTGTGGATGTGGCAAAAGGAATTGAGGAATCTACTCTTATGACCTTGTCTCAGCAGATAAGGCAGGAGATTCCCCAGGCAGATGTGGCAGTACTGTCCGGACCAAGCCATGCAGAGGAAGTCGGCAGAAGGCTTCCCACGACCTGTGTGATCGGAGCAGCTACAAGAAAGACCGCAGAATACCTGCAGTCCATGTTTATCAGCAAAGTATTCCGTGTATATACAAGCCCGGATATTCTCGGCATTGAACTGGGCGGCTCTCTGAAAAATGTTATTGCTCTGGCAGCGGGAATTGCAGACGGACTGGGATACGGAGACAATACAAAAGCAGCGCTGATTACAAGAGGAATCGCGGAGATTGCAAGACTGGGCGTGAAAATGGGCGGAAAAATTGAAAGCTTTACCGGTCTTACAGGAATCGGCGATCTGATTGTAACCTGTGCCAGTGTCCACAGCCGCAACCGGAAAGCAGGATATCTGATCGGGCAGGGAAAGTCTGTCCAGGAGGCGATGGATGAAGTAAAGATGGTAGTGGAAGGTGTTTACTCTGCAAAGGCTGCAGCAAAACTGGCAGAAAAATATCAGGTATCCATGCCGATTGTAGAGGAAGTAAACAAGGTGCTCTTTGAAGGCAAGGCTCCGGCTGAGGCTGTAGACGATCTGATGATGCGGGAATCCAGAAGTGAGAACCATGCCCTTCAGTGGGAAGAATAAATTTTGAATAAGAATAAAGTCATACCCCCTTTTACGGCTGCATACACTGGTATCAGCAGAACAAGGGGGTATTTTTATGGATTCATTTCAGGTATACAGTGATATGAAAGCCCGGACAGACGGAGAAATCTATATCGGCGTTGTAGGTCCGGTGCGGACAGGCAAGTCAACCTTTATTAAAAGGTTCATGGATCTTCTGGTGCTGCCGAATATGACTGATGAGCATGCCAGAGAGAGGACGCAGGATGAACTGCCCCAGTCGGCATCAGGAACGACAATTATGACTACAGAGCCTAAATTTGTGCCGAAAGAGGCGGCAGCCGTTAAGCTCTCGGATGATGTGGAAGTGAAAATCCGGCTGATCGACTGTGTAGGGTATATGGTGGAGGGCGCTTCCGGACATGTGGAAAATGATGTGGAACGGCAGGTGAAAACACCATGGTTTGAGTATGAGATTCCGTTTACGAAAGCGGCAGCCATCGGAACCCAGAAAGTGATTCACGACCATGCTACAATCGGATTTGTAGTCACCACAGACGGAAGTGTGACCGATCTTCCCAGAGAAAATTATATTCCGGCGGAGGAGAAGACAGTAAAGGAACTTCAGTCCATCGGAAAACCTTTTCTGATTCTTTTAAACTGCCAGAAGCCCTATTCAGATGAGGCACAGAATCTGGCGCGGGAGCTGGGGGAAAAGTACAAGGTGCGGGCCGTTCCGGTGAACTGTGAACAGTTGAAGACAGATGATATCCATGAGATTATGCGCCAGATTCTCTATGAATTTCCTGTAACGGAAGTGGAATTCTATGTGCCTGGATGGGTGGAGATGCTTTCTCGGGACCACAGAATCAGGCAGGATCTTCTGTCCAATATCAGAGCTATTATGGACAGTATGAGTGATATCCGGAGCGCAGTGTCCGGGCTTGCGGAAACAGAAAGTCCGTACATAGATCAGATTACGGTTGCAAAGGTGGAAATGGATACCGGCAGGGTGCAGATCCAGATCAGCTTTGAACAGAAATATTATTATGAAGTCTTAAGTGAGCTGACGGGAACTCAGATCGGTGGGGAATATGAACTGATCCGGACCATGAAAGAACTCTCTGCCATGAAACAGGAATTCAGTCAGATCAAAGACGCTTTTGCAGATGTGAAAATGAAAGGATACGGAGTGGTGAGCCCGTCAAAAGAAGATATTAAACTTGACGAACCGGTAATTATTAAGCAGGGAAGTAAATTTGGCGTAAAGATCCGTTCCGAGGCGCCTTCTATTCATATGATACGGGCAAACATAGAGACAGAGATTGCCCCCATTGTAGGAAATGAACAGCAGGCTCAGGATCTGGCGGACTATATTAAAAAAGAAAGCGAGAGCCCGGAAGGAGTCTGGGGAACCAACATATTTGGAAAATCTGTGGAAGAGCTGGTTATGGACGGAATGCGGAATAAACTGACGATGATTAACGATGAAAGCCAGGTAAAACTTCAGGACTCCATGCAGAAAATCGTAAACGATTCCAACGGCGGCCTGGTGTGCATCATTATATAAGAATTCGGATTTGTCGAAGGGAATTTCCGGACAGCAGACATAAACCGGAAGAGAAGGAAGTTTTTATAAGACGGAT
>DWZZ01000004.1 GCA_019117305.1 Candidatus Mediterraneibacter merdigallinarum
TTGCATTACTGCTGAAACAGGAGATCGCCAATCTTCCTTCTCCTATCAAATACCAGATCAGCAATTATACAGAAAAACAAGTCAGCAGTAACTGCTGGCAGATTTACTGCAAAATGGAAACCTGTATCGAACAGGAAGATTTGCAGCCCGTATACTACTGTACACGGCTAACGGGAACTTTCTGCAACACGGACGGGAAATACCTTGCCACTTCACTGCATATGTCAGAGGGCAGTCGGACTCAGGACAATGATGAATTTTTTCCGCTCCGCTTTATATCCGAACAGGCACGCAAACTCAGCGGCCAGACACAGCGAAAGCTTCTTGACATACTTTGTGTAATGATGCCCAGCGGGATCATCGGCAGTTATATGGAGGAGGGTTTCCCCCTGTATGTAGTTAATGACACTCTTCTCAATATGACTGGATATACTTATGATGAATTCGTTAAAACTACTGGAGGACTCGTGATAAATTCTATCCACGAAGAAGATGCCAAAAGGGTTTCAGAGCGAATCTTTCAGAGCACGGGAGACGGATACTCCATTAAATATCGCATAAGGAAAAAAGACGGAAATTATATATGGGTCTATGATATCGGACGGAAGATCACTGTCGAAGACGATCGGGCTGTAGTTATCAGCGTACTTGTTGACATTTCCAACGAAATACAGAACCGATACAGACTTATGGAAGAATCATATAAAGACTTTCTTACCGGAATCTATAACCGAAGAGGCGGCATGACCCTTATAGTCGATAAAATGAAAAACCCTATGCCATACACATTTTTCATGATGGACATTGATAATTTCAAACGGGTCAACGATCTTTACGGACATGATACCGGAGACTATATGCTCCAGTATGTAGCGAATACACTGAAGGAAACATTTCGTCAGACTGATGTCGTGATCAGAATGGGCGGCGATGAATTTGCCGTTCTTGCATATCCATGTATGGATATGCAGGCAATTCAGTTAAAGGCAGAGGCGGTCACGCAGAAATACCTGCGTGAAGCCATGATAAAATGCCCCGGGATCCGCACATCCATATCCATTGGCGGGATACACAGCGACAATCCCAGAACATTTGCCGAACTTTACAAGATGGCGGACGACGTCCTTTACGAAGTGAAGCAGTCAAAAAAGGGACGGTGCATCATCCTTGAAGCGAAATAGAATGTCTGCCGGTGTGCGCTTCTAATCAGCAGGGTTCTTCACATATTTCTCGGAAAACTCGCTGGCGCTCATCGGCATACTATAATAATATCCCTGACCGTATTCGCAGCCCAGAGCCCGGACCAGCTCTTCATTTTCTTTTGTCTCCACGCCTTCGACTACGGTGCTTATCTTCAGTTTTTTCGTCAATTCCACAATCTCATTCATAATGATGATCTGGCGTTCGTACTCTTCTCCCGAATCTTTCAGGCCTAAAAGAAATCCCCGGTCGAACTTCAATTCATCTATTTCAAGACTGGCCAACGTATTCATAGATGAATATCCGCTGCCGAAATCATCCAGTGAAATCTTGAATCCGATTTCCCGCAGGCGTCCTATTCTTTTATTCAGCTCATTCACATTTTCCGACGCAAGGCCTTCCAGGATTTCCAGAGAAATCAGCTCCGCCGGAATCTGATATTTGTCCAGAAGAGATTTCAGATTGTCGATATAATCAGCCTCATAAAACAGAAGTTTGGACTGATTCACGGATACAGGCACAGGAGTCAGTCCGTCGTCGATCCATTTACGAATCTGACGGCACACTTCTTCCAGCATATACATATCCAGATTCACACAGAAACCATTAGCCTCAAACACCGGAATGAACTGCCCGGGATATATAATCCTGCCCTCTTCCGCGATCCAGCGTACCAGAGCCTCAGCACCGCTTGTCCTGCCTGTAGACAGGTTCACCTTGGGCTGAAGATACAGTTTGAACTCATGATTATCCAACGCCTGGTTCATATGGCTTTCCACATAATTCTGAAGTTTTTCGTCTTCATGCAGACGGGTGTCATAAAACCATATGTTGTTTTTCAGAGACTGCCTTGCAGTATCCAGTGCAAATCTGACGTGAGTCATACTCTTTTTTACTGAAGGTTCTTCGTCTTCCACGTCTGTTCCGATCACAACGCCACAGTACAGGAGGATTCTGTAATCACGATTGTTGCAGATTGCATATCTGCTGATCTCCTGGATCATTTTTCCTATTCTTTCTTTGATTCTGTCTCTGTCTGTATCTCTCAGGAGAAGATAAAACATGTCTTCAGAGTTTCGACAGTAATATTCATTCTCAGTTACATTATCTGCAATGACACTTTTCATATGGCACAAAAGAAGATCCGCTGCCCGGGTTCCGAATATCTCATTAATGAACTTGAACTGTCGGATATTCATTGCTGCCAGACTGTATTCATACGTGTTTTCTATGATCCCCGCCGTCTCATATTCAAACTTTGCCATGTTATATGCTCCGGTCAGCGGATCATACCAGGCGCTTTTTATCAGATTGTGGTTGCTCCTGTATATGATTCTGTATCCGTATGCGATAATGATCAAAATGATAAAAAGCACAACGACCGTGATGATCTGAGTATTTGTCATCAGATGATAGATGCTGCCGCTGATACTCTGCGCCGTCTGTACGCAGAACAGATACCATCCGTTGACGCCCAGCGGCGCCAGCAGAACCTGATATATCTCCCCGTTATAAGTAAATTCCGAAAAACATGACTCTCCTTTTATTAAAGCGTCCTTTATATTCTCCTGTTCTTCCTGCGCAATATAATCATTATCGTAAATCGTATCCAGCTCTTCTTCTATAACCCTTTCTTCCGACCTTACAAGAATCTTTCCGCTGTCCGAGATAAGATGGATGTAACCGCTTCCGTGGAGCACGGATCTGTCCTGAAGCACATCGGCAAACACGTCTGTGCCCACTTCAGCCACAAGCGCTCCTGCCACTTCTTTATCTGCATATACGGGAACTGCATACGCAAACATATTCTCATCTGTATCTTCTTCGGTGTATATCCTTGATATCCCACTCCCGCCGTTCCATGCATCCTGCACAACAGCTGCCATATTCCCATCCAGCGCTTCCGCCGAAACTTCCTCCACTGCATCCGAAGTGATCATTATGCCGATGTCAATGTTCATATCAGGTCTTCCGAAAAATCCCAGACCGTCAAAATCATTATATTCTCTGGAAAGCTGAAAACCCTTTATGAAAGAATCGGTATCCATATTTCCATACTGAATAAAACTCGCAAGAGTATTCAGCGTCTGTATATCCGCATCCATCTGACGTCTGATATTGATGCCGTACTGTTCAGTCTCACTCTCCATCTGACTGAAGAGTGCATCCTGAAGAATTGTCCGCAGATTATAAG
>DWZZ01000038.1 GCA_019117305.1 Candidatus Mediterraneibacter merdigallinarum
CAGACAATCAAAAAGCTGGCTGCGGTAATGGAAGCAAAACAGAAGGAATACGGCACAGATATCTATCTGATTTCAGATGAGCCATACAGGGAACTGGCCTATGACGGTGTGGAAGTCCCGTACCTGACGAAATATTATGACAATACGGTAGTGGGATACTCCTATAGCAAGTCCCTTTCTCTTCCCGGAGAGCGGATCGGATATCTTGTGATACCGGATGAGGCGGCAGACAGCGAAAATCTGATTGCCGCTGCAAATGTGGCCACCCGTATTCTGGGATTTGTCAATGCTCCGACTCTTCAGCAGAAAGTAGTAAAAGCGTGCCTCAATGAAAAGACCGACATTTCTTTCTATAACAGAAACAGAGAGACGCTGTACAACGGACTGAAGGAACTTGGATTTGAATGCATCAAGCCGGAAGGCGCTTTCTATCTGTTCGTAAAATCTCCGGTAGAAGATGAGAAAAAGTTCTGTGCGGAGGCAAAGAAATATAATATTCTGATTGTACCGGGAAGTTCTTTCGGATGCCCGGGATATGTAAGAATCGCCTACTGCGTATCCTATGAGACGATTGTAAATTCACTGCCGAAATTCGCGGAACTTGCCAAGGAGTATAAATAGGATTTCAGGAGAAAAAACATGACAGTCAGAAATGAATTATTAAAAAATATCCGTCAGGTGGAACCCTATGTTCCGGGAGAACAGCCTCAGCATCGGGTAATTAAACTGAATACAAATGAGAATCCTTATCCTCCGTCGCCCCGCGTGGCTGAGGCTCTGGGAAATCTGGATGCGGATATACTCCGGCTTTACCCGGATCCTGAGGCGTCAGCCCTGACAGAGGCGCTGGCAGGATATTACGGGGTAGATAAGAATCAGGTTTTTGTGGGAGTTGGCTCAGACGATGTGCTTTCTTTGTGCTTTCTGACATTTTTTAATTCGGAAAAGCCGATTCTGTTTCCTGATATTACTTATTCATTTTATAAGGTGTGGGCACAGCTCTACCGGATTCCATATGAGTGCCCGAAGCTGAATGATGAATTCCGGATTGTGCGGGAAGATTATTACCGGGAAAACGGAGGAATTATTTTCCCCAATCCGAACGCTCCCACAGCAATCTATGAGGAGCTGGATTTCATAGAAGATATTCTGTCTCACAACAGAGACTCTGTTGTAATTGTAGATGAGGCATATATAGACTTCGCGGGAAAGTCAGCGCTGGAACTGATTGGAAAATACGACAACCTGATTGTTGTGCAGACTTTTTCGAAGTCCAGGAGCATGGCGGGAATGAGGATCGGATATGCCATTTCAAATCCGGATCTGATCCGCTGTCTGAATAATGTGAAATATTCTTTTAATTCCTATACGATGAATCAGCCGGATCTTGTGTGCGGCGCTGCGGCTGTACAGGATGAAGAATATTTCAGGGAAAAAATCCGTATGATAGTAGCAACCCGGGAATGGTCGAAAGAACAGCTTAAAGGACTGGGATTTATATTTCCGGAGCCAAAAGCGAATTTTATCTTTGCAAAGCATCCGGACTATGACGCGGAAAAACTGTTCCGGGAACTGAAAAACCACAATATCTATGTAAGACACTGGAATTCAGAGCGAATACGGGATTATCTGAGGATAACCGTAGGTACAGAAGAGGAAATGAAAGCGCTCTTTGATTTCCTGAACAGTATATTTTAGCAGACACTTTCTCTTGTTTTTTCTGTAATGAGAATCCCTTTTGGAGCGTTGACAGTATTCGGCGGAATCCGCTATAATAGATATAGTAAGTGAGAAGGGGAGTATTTTATGATTTTCAAAAACAGTGAAGAAAAGAGAAATACAGCATGGAGAACCGTGATGACGGTTTCTTCCGTTCTCATTGTTATCATTGCAGTGTTTTTTGTTGTGAAACTTTTTACCGGCAATCCGCTGGAAGGAACATGGGTAAGCGAAGATAACGGAATTCGAATGGAAGTCCGGGGAGATGACAGTGTCGTGATTACACGGATAAACGGAGATGAAGACGGAGACTCTTATACTCTGGATGTCAGTGTGGACAAGGAGAATAAGACATTTACCGTTCAGCTGAACAACGATTCTGTCCGGGAAAACACAGATAATACAGCTGTTCTGTCAGAGGATGACCAGGATCCCTTCGGCGGGACTTACAGCTATAGTATTGAAAACGACACTCTGACTCTTACCGAACGGGAATACGGAGATCAGATTGTATTTGAACGTGAATAAAAGATTTTAAGAAGAGTCCCGCAGGCGGGACTCTTCTGTTGTTAAAAATCAAAAAGGAGAAAAGCAATGTACAGAAATCTCACAAAGGAAGTTTCAATCGGAAATGTTAAGATCGGCGGGGAAAATCCTGTGGCAATCCAGTCTATGACCAATACACGTACAGAAAATGTGGATGCGACTGTTGAACAGATTCTTCGCCTTGAGGCGGCAGGCTGTGAAATTATCCGCTGTGCGGTTCCGACAATGGAAGCTGCGGAGGCACTAAGAGAGATAAAAAAGAGAATCCATATTCCGCTTGTCGCGGATATACATTTTGATTATCGTCTTGCCATTGTCTCCATCGAGAACGGAGCAGATAAGATCAGGATTAATCCGGGAAATATCGGTTCTCCAGAACGAGTAAAAGCAGTCGTAGATAAAGCGAAGGAACATCAGATCCCTATCCGGGTGGGAGTAAACAGCGGTTCTCTGGAAAAGCATCTTCTTGAGAAGTATGGCGGGGTAACGGCACAGGGAATCGTGGAAAGTGCTCTGGATAAAGTACATATGATTGAAGACATGGGGTATGACAATCTGGTAGTAAGCATCAAATCCTCAGATGTACTGATGTGCGTAGAAGCTCATGAACTGATTGCAAAACAGTGCAGTTATCCTCTCCATGTGGGAATTACAGAGTCGGGAACGGTATATTCCGGAAATGTGAAGTCTTCCGTGGGCCTGGGAATTATTCTACATGAAGGAATCGGAAATACGATTCGTGTCTCTCTTACCGGGGATCCTGTGGAGGAAATCCGGACAGCAAAGCTGATTCTGAAGACGCTTGGGCTTCGCAAAGGCGGGATAGAGGTTGTTTCCTGTCCTACCTGCGGCCGTACAAAGATTGATCTGATCGGTCTGGCCGGACAGGTGGAAAAAATGGTAGAAGACATTCCACTGGATATTAAAGTAGCCGTTATGGGATGCGCAGTTAACGGGCCGGGCGAGGCAAAGGAAGCGGATATCGGCATTGCAGGCGGCGTGGGCGAAGGGCTGCTGATTAAAAAAGGACAGATTGTGAAAAAAGTAAAAGAGGAGGAACTCCTCAGTACACTGCGTCAGGAGTTGTTAAATTGGAACAGGTAACTGGAAAAAAGACTTTTTTTAATGTATTTCCCACATTAAAAGTTGAGGAGGATATTCAGATTCTTTTTGCAGATGTGGAAGTTCAGAAAATCACGACGAATTCCGGCCGTGATTTTCTTCGTATACATATTTTCAGCCGGCATCTTATCCAGAAAAAGCAGATCCGTCTGATGGAACAGAGAATTGAAGAACAACTTTTTTCAGGAACACATATCAATGTGGAAATTATGGAAAAGTACGCACTTTCCGGACAGTATACGCCGGACGTCCTGCTTCGGGAATACAGGGACAGTATGATACTGGAGCTGAAAGAGACAAGTGTGCTGGCGTCCAGTATGTTTTCCCATGCGCAGATTCATCTGGGAGACGGCGGGATTATCTGCCTGGAGCTGCTGGATACCATTGTATCCGAAGGAAGACGGGAAGAAATTCTGCACTATCTGGAAAAAGTCTTTCACCAGAGGTTTCAGATGGATGTTTCTTTTAATATTTCCTACCGGGAAAATGAGGAGAGCGGCAGCAGGGAATATGATGAGCAGCGCCTGCAGCAGGAGATTAATGCAATTTTCGAGAGAAGCGGATACAGCCGGAAAAACAAAACGCAGGACGAAAAAACAGACAGAGATGCGGCAGAGGAAGTGAGGGCAAAAAGAAAGACAGCAGATTCCGGGAGCACTTCCGGCGAAAGGGAAGTTTCCCATTCCGTTCCATCTTCAGGAGGAAGCAGAAATGGATCCGGAGGCAGAAGCGGACGGAAAAAAGAGTTTAAGAAGAAAGACTATTACCGCCCGGTTAAAACAGGAGATGACCCGAATCTGATTTACGGCAGAAACTTTGACGATGAAACTATGCCGTTGGAACAGATTGTCTCAGAGATGGGAGAGGTTACGGTTCACGGTAAGATAATCAGTTTCGAGACAAGGGAAATACGGAATGAAAAGACGATTATTATTTTTTCGGTGACAGACTTTACCGACACCATTACAGTAAAAATGTTTACTCGAAATGACCAGCTCCCGGAAATTCTGGGTGAGCTGAAGAAAGGAGCCTTTGTAAAAATTAAAGGCATTACGGCAATTGATAAGTTCGATGGGGAACTTACCATTCAATCCGTGACCGGAATCAAAAAAATCGGAGATTTTACTGTGCCAAGAAAAGATCTGAGTCCGGCCAAGCGTGTGGAGCTTCACTGTCATACAAAGATGAGTGATATGGATGGGGTGTCTGAGGTAAATGATATTGTGAAACGGGCGCATGACTGGGGACATCCGGCTATTGCTATTACAGATCACGGAGTTGCCCAGGCATTCCCGGTGGCGAATCATTATATCGAGACTCTGGACAAAGACGATCCTTTTAAGGTCATTTACGGAGTAGAGGGCTATGTGGTGGATGATCTTTCTGAGATTGCGGTAAATGCGGAAAATGAATCGCTGGATGATACATATATTGTATTTGATATTGAGACGACCGGTTTTAGTTCCATCAGGGACAGAATTATTGAAATCGGAGCGGTGAAGGTAGAGAACGGGGAAATTACTGACCGGTTCAGCACTTTTGTAAATCCGGAGCGTCCCATTCCTTTTGAAATTACAAATCTGACCAGCATTACGGATGAAATGGTGATGGATTCCCCTACAATCGAAGTGATACTTCCGCAGTTTCTGGAGTTTGTGGGAGACGGAATTCTGGTCGCCCACAATGCAGGATTTGATGTGGGTTTTATAGAGCAGAACTGCAGAAATCAGCAGATCGACCGGAAATTTGTATATGTGGATACAGTAGCTCTGGCAAGAGTCCTTCTGCCTACGCTTTCAAAATATAAATTGAATACTGTGGCAAAAGCGCTGCATATCTCTCTGGAAAATCATCACCGCGCGGTGGATGACGCGGGGGCTACGGCAGAGATTTTCGTGCGGTTTGTGGAGATGCTCAAAGAAAGGGAGATTTTCACACTGGAACAGGTGAACCGGTATGGAGACCGGAATATCAATGCTATACGTAAGATGCCTTCTCATCATATTATAATTCTGGCCAAGAATGATATCGGCCGTTATAATCTGTATCAGCTGATTTCAGAGTCCCACCTGACCTACTATGCAAGAGTGCCCAGGATTCCTAAGAGTCTGTTAAACGAATACCGGGAGGGATTGATTATCGGAAGCGCATGTGAGGCGGGAGAACTGTACCGGGCCGTTCTGGAAAAGCGGTCCCAGGAGCAGATTGCAAGGCTGGCGGAATTTTATGATTATTATGAGATACAGCCCCTCGGGAACAACCGTTTTATGATTGAAAGCGATAGAATCCCGGATATTACTTCCGAAGAAGATCTGAAGGAAATAAATCGGCAGATCGTAGAGCTGGGAGAAAAATTTCGTAAGCCGGTTGTGGCGACCTGCGACGTTCATTTTCTGGATCCGGATAATGAGGTTTACCGCCGGATTATCATGGCGGGGAAAGGATTTGACGACGCAGACGAACAGGCGCCTCTTTTCCTGAGAACTACGGAGGAAATGCTGGAAGAATTTGCTTATCTGGGAGCCGCGAAAGCAAAGGAAATCGTGGTTGATAATCCTGTAAAGATTGCAGGTATGGTAGAGAAAATTTCCCCGGTTAATCCAAATAAATGTCCTCCGGTAATTGAAAATTCGGATCAGGAGCTGAGAGACATCTGTTATAAAAAGGCCCATGAGATGTATGGAGAAAAACTGCCGGTGCAGGTGTCGGAGCGACTGGAAAAAGAATTGAACTCTATTATCTCGAATGGATATGCGGTTATGTATATTATCGCCCAGAGGCTGGTATGGAAATCAAATGCGGACGGATATCTGGTAGGCTCCAGAGGCTCTGTCGGTTCATCTTTTGCAGCTACTATGTCGGGAATAACTGAAGTAAATCCTCTGAGTCCGCACTATTACTGCAAAAAGTGTCACTATAGCGACTTTGACTCAGAAGAAGTCCGGGCATATGCCGGCGGATGCGGTTTCGACATGCCGGACCGAAACTGCCCGGTATGCGGCGAACCGCTGGTAAAGGCCGGATTTGATATTCCTTTTGAAACGTTTCTGGGATTTAAAGGCGATAAAGAGCCGGATATTGACCTGAACTTTTCCGGTGACTATCAGGCGAAGGCCCATAAGTATACGGAAGTACTTTTTGGAGAAGGGCATACATTCAAAGCGGGAACAATCGGAACTCTGGCGGATAAAACTGCTTATGGCTTTGTCAAAAATTATTATGAGGAACACGGACAGCGAAAGAGAAAGTGTGAGATTGACCGGATTACCCAGGGATGTACAGGCATCCGCCGCAGTACGGGACAGCACCCGGGAGGAATCGTGGTACTTCCCCACGGGCATGATATCAATGAATTTACACCGGTTCAGCATCCTGCCAATGATATGGAATGCGGAATTATTACGACCCATTTCGACTATCATTCCATTGACCACAACCTGCTGAAACTGGATATCCTGGGCCATGATGATCCGACTATGATCCGTACGCTGGAGGACTATATTACATCCGACGCAATGGAGAATGAATACAATGAAGAGAATCCGTTTGTTGCCACGGACATTCCTCTGGATGATAAGGAAGTAATTGAGCTGTTCCATGGAACCGATGTGCTGGGTATTAAACCGGAAGATATTGACGGCTGTAAGCTGGGATGTATGGGAATTCCGGAGTTCGGCACAGACTTTGTTATTCAGATGGTTGAGGATACAAAACCTCAGACTTTGTCCGACCTGATCCGTATTTCCGGACTGTCTCACGGCACCAATGTGTGGCTGGGAAATGCCCAGGAGCTTGTAAAGTCAGGTAAGGCAACTATTTCCACCGCTATCTGTACCCGTGACGATATTATGATCTATCTGATTAATCAGGGAGTGGAAAGTGCGCTTGCCTTTACGATTATGGAAAGTGTCCGGAAAGGAAAGGGACTGAAGCCTGAGTGGGAAGAAGCCATGAAGGAAAAAAATGTGCCGGACTGGTATATCTGGTCCTGCAAAAAGATCAGCTATATGTTCCCGAAAGCCCACGCAGCGGCTTACGTAATGATGGCATACCGGATTGCCTACTGCAAGATCCATTACCCCCTGGCCTATTATGCGGCATATTTCGGTATCCGCGCAGATGCATTTTCCTATGAAATTATGTGCCAGGGAAAGGATAAGCTGAACTACTATATGCAGGACTATAAAAAACGCAGCGATACTCTGAGTAAAAAAGAGCAGGATGTATTGAAAGATATGAAAATCGTACAGGAGATGTACGCCCGCGGCTTTGAATTTATGCCCATCGATATTTACCGGGCTAAAGCATCCAAGTTTCAGATTATAGACGGGAAGCTGATGCCATCCCTTTCCAGTATAGAGGGAATGGGCGATAAGGCGGCGGAAGCTGTGGAAGAGGCGTCAAAAGACGGACAGTATCTGTCTCTGGATGATTTCAGGCAGAGGACAAAAGTAAGCAAAACAGTGATCGATCTGATGGCAGATCTGGGCCTGTTCGGTGATCTGCCTCAGAGCAACCAGCTGTCTCTGTTCGATTTCACATAGGCAATAAAACCTATTGTCAGATAATATCAGGAAAAGGGGACGGACCCCTTTGGACAGAATTGTCAGAAAATAGTTATCAAAATCCTGCGTAGACGTGAGTGCGCTGTCTGTGATATAATGACTTCAATGCTTTTTTACAGTAAAGTAAAAATAAATCTATGGAGGACAATCAGAATGTACGACTTCGATGAAATCAGGACAACAGACCCGGAAATCGCAGATGTGATCAAAGCAGAGATGGAGAGACAGAACTCTCATATCGAGCTGATTGCATCAGAGAACTGGGTGAGCAAGGCAGTGATGGCGGCCATGGGCAGCCCTCTGACCAATAAGTATGCAGAAGGATATCCGGGAAAGAGATATTACGGCGGATGTCAGTGCGTAGATGTGGCGGAAGAACTGGCGAGAGAGCGGGCAAAAGAGCTCTTTGGCTGCGAGTATGTGAATGTTCAGCCCCATTCCGGAGCACAGGCAAATATGGCTGTATTCTTTGCTATCCTTCAGCCGGGAGACACATATATGGGAATGAATCTGGATCATGGCGGACATCTGACCCATGGTTCACCGGTAAATATGTCCGGCAAATATTTTCATGTTGTTCCTTACGGCGTAAACGATGAAGGCGTTATTGACTACGACAGAGTACTTGAAATCGCGAAAGAGTGCAGGCCGAAGATGATCGTTGCCGGAGCCAGCGCCTATGCAAGAACTATTGATTTTAAAAGGTTCCGTGAGATCGCGGACGAAGTCGGAGCATATCTGATGGTAGATATGGCTCATATAGCAGGGCTTGTGGCAGCAGGACTTCATCCAAGCCCGATTCCGTATGCTCATGTTACAACAACCACAACTCATAAAACGCTGAGAGGCCCCCGGGGCGGCATGATTTTGTCCAGCAATGAAATGAACGAGAAGTTCAATTTCAACAAAGCTGTATTCCCTGGAATCCAGGGCGGCCCGCTGATGCATGTGATCGCAGCCAAGGCTGTCTGCTTTAAAGAAGCTCTTCAGCCGGAGTTTAAAGAATATCAGAAGCAGGTTGTCAGGAACGCAAAAGCACTCTGTGAAGGCCTGAAGAAGCGTGGCGTGAAGATTGTGTCCGGAGATACAGACAATCATCTGATGCTGGTAGATCTGACTGAGAAAAATGTCAGCGGAAAAGAGCTTGAAAAGCGTCTGGATGATGCACATATTACCTGCAATAAAAATACCATACCAAATGATCCACGTTCTCCGTTTGTCACAAGCGGCGTGAGGCTGGGAACTCCGGCAGTAACAACCCGGGGTATGAACGAAGAAGATATGGACAAAATCGCAGAGATTATCGCAATGGTAATCGAAAGCGAAGACAATGTAGAAGCAGGAAGAAAAATGGCGGCAGAACTCACAGAAAAATATCCGCTCTGCTAAATTTATCTGTGGCATGCGATTGAAAAAAGTCCGAAAATGTCAGAATACGAAGT
>DWZZ01000039.1 GCA_019117305.1 Candidatus Mediterraneibacter merdigallinarum
TGAAGTCTGTATTTAAAGCCCAGGCCGCTTCTCGGATAGCACTTCAGCACCCACTCCGGCTCCATCCAGGCGCGGACTCCGGTAGGTATTTTAACTGTCTCACCCGGCTTGAGAATAATGGCCGCCGGCGCAAAAAAGTCATAACCCGCACTTCCGGCAGTTGCCCGCTTCGGCAGACAGATTCCGTCATAGATCTGCTCGATCACTCCGGGCCGCTGTGTTCCGAATGCATCAGTCCATCCTTCCATAAACTGTTCCAGGCTGACCTTTTCAAATTTTGCCACTCTTTTCATGCCTTTTTCTCCTTCTAAAACGGCGTCCCGTACAGGTCGTACGGAGTTACCTGATATACGTAATAATTCAGCCAGTTCGTATACAGATTGTTCGCGTGTGCTCTCCATGTAAGAACCGGTTTGTTCTCCGGGTCGTCATCCGGATAATAATTCTCCGGGATCTGCGGATTCAGACCTTTTCCCATATCTCTTTTATACTCTGAATCCAGTGTCATCCTGTCATATTCCGGATGCCCCATCACAAAAATCTGTCTCCCCGCTTCTGCCATGCACAGAAATACGCCTGCCTGCCGTGAATCTGCCAGAATGGTAATCCTTTCATCTGCCTCCAGCAGTTCCTGGGGAACTTCGGTATGTCTGGAATGCGGCGCCATAAACACGTCGTCAAAGCCTCTTACAAGAGGAATTTTCCTGTTTCTGACCCGATGGCGGTATACACCGGAAAGTTTTTTCGGCAGATCCTTCTTGCCGATTCCGTAATGATAGTACAGTCCTGCCTGAGCGCCCCAGCACAGGTGAAGGGTAGACATTACGTTTGTCGTTGTCCACTCCATAATCTCTTTTAATTCTTCCCAGTAATCCACCTCTTCAAACGGCATCTGCTCTACCGGAGCGCCGGTAATGATAAATCCGTCAAACTTTTTATTCCGCAGACTGTCAAATGGTTCATAAAATTTGTAGATATGGCTGGTTGAAGTGTTTCTGGACACATGGCTTGTCACCCGTACAAATGTCACATCTACCTGCAGAGGCGTATTCGACAGAGATCTGAGGATCTGAAGTTCTGTATCTTCTTTCAGCGGCATCAGATTAAGAAGTCCGATACTGATCGGGCGGATATCCTGGTGGGCCGCCCGGTATTCATCCATTACAAATATATTTTCCTGTTCCAGTATCTCCTTTACCGGGAGATCATTTTGTACTCGAATTGGCATATGTATTTCCCCTTTATTGTGTCTTTTCCCGCAGAAATGCTCATCCTGACCGCTTATTCCAGTCAGATTGCCCTGCACTGCCGGTCCGCAGAGACGGCGGACCGTTTACACAGTACTTGTCAAATGATTATAACGCGATTCCCGTCCGGTAGTCAATAAAGAGCCAAAATAAAATCCGGGCAGGAAACCCGGATTTCATTCTTTTTTCTGTTCCGGACTCTTTCTGCAGTCCGATTAACAGCACTTGAAAGTAGCACACTCTGTAGCGCTGCTTGTTCTGGCGTCTCCGCCTTCCACACTGATCTTTCCAGCCTGGCATTTACAGCTTTCGTTATACATGCACTCTGTAGCCTTGCAGTCTACACAGGCACAGTCAGAAGCCATCTCAAGTGAATTGGCATAGCTTCCTTCCTTTCTTTCCTGAAAACTGTCACAGCTTGTTTCTCCGGCACTTTTTGCTGTTTCCCCGCCAACCTGAATTCGATCAAGACTGCAGAGAAAATCATTGTTGTGTACACAGGTCTGTACCGTACATTTTAATTCCGGCATAATATTACCTCCTCTTTTTCAAAATTCAGCTTTATTATGCCCGGTTTTCCGAAAAGATATTCTTTTTTATTGTATCAGTACGGTCTCTCTGTCCGGGTGTTCTCCTGACCAGCCTGCCTGGGGCATGGTTGCCAGACGGTAGATATCCTCTTTTTCCATTTCAAATGAATAAAGGTCCAGATTCTCCTTCATGCGCTCTGCAGTCGATGCTTTAGGAATCGGCATAACCCCGCGTTCCACAGCATATTTCAGACAGATCCTGGCCGGGGACACCCCGTATTTTTCAGCCAGGGATGTCACAAGAGGTTCTTCCATTACACGCCTTCGTCCGATAGGACTCCACGCCTGTACAAGTATTCCATGTTCTTTACAGTAATTAACCGCTGCCTCCTGGCTGTATCCGGGATGGAACTCCAGCTGATCTGACACTGGCTTTATTCTGCAGTTTGCCAGAAGATTTTCAATATGATGCGGCAGAAAATTGCTCAGTCCGATGGCCCGTACCTTTCCTGCTTCATAAAGTTCTTCCAGCGCCTGCCACGTCTCTATATCCAGACGTTTCCAGTCCTCATATCCCGGCTCGGGAAGCGGCCAGTGAATCAGATAAAGATCCAGATAATCTGTTTTCAGCCGTTCCAGGCTCCTCTCAAAGGCATCTTTTGCATTCTGATACCCCATCTCTGTTTTCCAGAGTTTGGAAGTAATAAAAAATTCCTCCCGGGGGATCCCGCTTTTCTCAATTGCTTCCGCCAGATACCCTTCCGTCTCATAAAACGAGGCAGTATCAAAGCAGCGGTATCCCGCCTCTATCGCAGTGGATATTACCTCTGCGCTTTTTCCGTCAGCTGCTTTATATGTACCAAATCCTGCAGCCGGAATCTTTACTCCATTGGAAAGTGTGTAAAATGTCTGTTTTTCCATAGTATCTCCTTTTCATCTTTTCCCGCGGCGTCTGTGAGAGATAAAAAAATGCAGCAGCGCAAAAAACTCTCTCACAAGATAATTCAACTGATAAACCGGATTGGATGAAGCCGGCACCGTGCAGATATGCTCATACCCTTCTTCCTTTGCAATCAGAGAAGCACGGTATATGTGAAAACCATTTGTTACGATTCCTATTTTTTCTCTTTTCACATCTGCACAGGCTCTGCTGAACCGAAAATTCTCCCGAGTTGATGTGGATTTGTCCTCTCTGAAAATCCGGCTTTTCTCAACGCCCTTTTTCAGCAAATACTCCGCCATTGCGTCTGCTTCCGTAATCTCTTCGCCCGGGCCCTGTCCCCCTGATACGATTACCCTTGTCTCCGAAAAAGCCTGAAGATATCCCACCGCTCTGTCCAGTCTTCGTTTCAGAGAATCGCTTATCTCCCTTCCCCTGACCTGAGCTCCCAGTACAATAATGCAGTCAGCTTTTTCTTTTCCACCGGAAGTCATTGCCCACAGAATCCGTATTTCCACGCAGAAAAACAGAATCCATGCTGCGGCTGAGGCAGCCGCAGCCGCTTTCCCCGCCACAGAAAAAGGCGGCACACATCCGAGTACCAGATGTACGCCGCCTGCCGCCAGCCAGAATCCCGCGAAAGTGGACGTAAATTTGCGGGAATAAACGGCGAGAATAAAATAATATAATACACAAAAAGCTGCAACAGCAAAGAAAACAACTCTCATTTAAGCATTTCTTCCGCAGCACTTTTTGTATTTCTTCCCGCTTCCGCAGGGACATGGATCATTTCTTCCGATCTTTTTCCCTTTGCGGACAGTGCCGGACTCCTTCTGTTCACGATACAGTCTTCTTCTTGTCTCCTCGTCAAAGATGCGCTCCCACTGGGGCAGCTCATACAGCCAGTCCGCCTTCGCGTCAACCATGTTCTTATAAAGCTTTTCCTTATCAAATCCCAGGCTTACTTCTGTATCTTCTGTCATCGTTTCTATCGGATTCGGCGTTTTCAGACTGTCATTGATACCGTCAAGGAATCCTGTCATAGTCATAATATCCTGGCCATATTTTTCCGCCAGTTCTCTGACTGTTCCCTTTACCTCAGTATCCGGGTCTTCCAGAAGCTGCTCATAGATGTTCTTCTCAATATTAAAATACACAGACCAGAACTTTTCCAGCTGATCTCGTGACTTCTTTTCATCATAGGCTATGGCATGCCACTGATCCAGTAAACTCTTTTCGCTCATTGTATATTGCTCCTTTATTTTAATTTGTCCATATCAGGCAGAAAGTATTGCTCTGCCCGCCTGTTCATTATATACTAATTTGTGTTTGCCGTAAACCTTTAATTCAGGTATACTATAGCTGTAAAAGCCGGGTGTTTTTTCGAAAACACGGCTGTATGCCGGTTTCGTTTTCCCGAGTTCCGGCTATTCAGAAACAAAAGAAAGGATTTATCATGCAAAAGCTGAAACGTATATTTGCTCTTATCGGAGCAGTTCTTCTTGTAGTGTTATATGTCTGTACTCTCATCTTTGCCCTGATCGGCGCTCCCTGGGCAGATATGATGCTGAAAGCATCCATAGGCGCAACCATACTGATCCCCGTACTTCTGTACGGTATGATCCTCATGGCACGGGTTCTGAAAAAAGATGACGACCAGGCGGACGATTCATCAGACATACAATAAATCCGCAAGGTGCAGGACGGCCTCCTCAATAGGCTGTCCTTCTTTTTTTGTATGTTCCGTTGGATTTATCGCCTGTCTTTTTTTCAGGTATTCTTCCATCGAAATAATGTCCCTGGTTTTCCCTTTGCTGTCATGACGCATAAAAATACCTCCTTTTTATCAAATCTCAGCTTTATATTATATTTTCGATGTTTATAGAATATTCCTGAAATGTGTCTTTCTGATGGCATATTTCTAAATTTTATCTTATGAAATCATAAAAAAAGCCTCTGCATACTTCCATCTCAGGAAATACGCAGAGACATTATTCTTTACAGATATTCTGTTCTACCGGCTGCGGAAGATAATATCATCCCTTCCCGGACCATTGCTGATCATTGTAATCGGATATCCGATCTCTTTTTCAATAAATTCAATATAATTACGACAGTTTTCAGGCAGCTCCTCATACTTCTTTATGCCGCGGATATCACATTTCCATCCCGGAAGGGTCTTGAACACCGGTTTTGCTTTCTCAAGAAGATGCGTAACCGGGAAATCCGTAGTTACCTTTCCGCCAATTTCATACCCGATACATACCGGGATCTCATCCAGGTAGCCAAGTACGTCCAGAACCGTAAACGCAACATCTGTTGTTCCCTGCATTCTGCAGCCGTACTTAGAAGCGACACAGTCGAACCAGCCCATACGTCTGGGACGTCCTGTTGTAGCGCCGAATTCTCCGCCGTCTCCGCCGCGTTTTCTCAGTTCATCCGCCTCAGCGCCAAAAATTTCACTGACGAAAGCGCCTGCTCCCACAGCACTGGAATATGCCTTGCAGACTGTTATGATCTGTCTGATCTCATAAGGAGGAATACCGGCTCCAATTGCGCCGTAAGCAGCCAGTGTGGAGGAAGAAGTAACCATCGGATAAATTCCGTGATCCGGATCCTTCAGTGATCCCAGCTGTCCCTCCAAAAGGATATTTTTCCCTTCTTTCAGCGCATTGTGAAGATACAGAGATACGTCACATACATACGGAGCAATCATCTCCCTGTAACCCGTAAGTTCTTTATACAAATCATCCGGATTAATCAGCGGTTTATGATACAGATGCTCAAGCAGCACATTTTTCTGTTCTGCAATGCGTACAGATTTTTCTCTGAGCAGGTCATCATCAAACAGCTCACTTACCTGAAAGCCGATCTTTGCATATTTATCAGAATAAAACGGAGCGATACCGGACTTTGTAGAACCGAAAGATTTTTTTCCAAGCCTTTCCTCTTCATAAGCGTCAAAATTCTTGTGATAGGACATTACAATCTGAGCTCTGTCTGATACAAGAATCTTCGGCTTTGGAACTCCCCGGTCAACAATAGACTGGATCTCTTTGAAAAGAACCGGAATATCCAGAGCAACACCGTTGCCGATTATGCTGGTCGTATGATCATAAAACACTCCGGACGGCAGTGTATGCAGCGCAAATTTGCCATAGTTATTTACGATTGTATGGCCCGCATTTGCTCCGCCCTGGAACCGGACGATGATATCCGCCTCTTTTCCAAGCATATCTGTGATTTTGCCTTTCCCCTCATCGCCCCAATTTGCACCAACTACTGCTTTTACCATTTCAAACCCTCCTGCGTACTGCAATTATGAATATTACAGGCCGGTTTCCTCTCCGGCCGCCGTAAGAATTATACTATAATTTTCCCTTTCTGTAAAATGTTATTTCTTTTTTATTGTATTTAAAATGAAAAAGTATTACAATAAAAAACAGATTCGGGATGTCCTCTTTTAGTACCAGAGAGGGTCATCATCTTACAGAAAGGAGACGTTAATATTGAAGAAATTTTTAAAATGGTTCAGTATCCTTGCCGCAGCCGGTACAGCGATTGGCCTTGTGATCGCGTATTTCTGCAAAAGCAGCGCCGATTCAGGCGACGGGGACGGCTCTGAATTTACTGAAGATGAAGATTTTGATCTGGACGCGGATCTGAAGCCTGCTTCTGACCGTGAATATGTATCTCTTAACAAAAACGGCGAAGACGAATCTGAAAATGCCGAATAAGAACAGCAAAAGGAGTGCTCATGCACTCCTTTTTTATGTCCAGGCTTCTGCCAGAAGAGCTGCCGCCCTGTGGATATTCTCTTCTTTCATGTTCGCATACCCCAGAAGGATAACAGCATCTCTCTGCTGTTTCTTATCTCCGCGCTCCCCCACATAATACCCGGACAGTCCGTAGACTTTCACATTTTTTTCCGCAGCGGCGGCAATCAGCTCCTCCTCCGTTTGCCCATTATGAAAATGAAGAAGAAGATGAACTCCCGCATTTTCCCCGGAGACAGTAAAGTCCGCCTGTATTTCTTTCAGGCAGGAAAGAAGTACATCGTGCCGATTCTTATAAAGGGCGCGGGTCTTATTAAGGTGTCTCTCGAAATAGCCCTCCTCAATAAACTTCTGAAGAATAAGCTGATCCACTTTTGAAACCGTGGAACTGATAAAACCGCATCTTTTCTCATATCTGTGCAGCAGCGGTTCCGGCAGCACCATATAACTCATACGGATCGAGGGAGCAATGGATTTGGAGAACGTTCCCACATAAATCACTTTCCCACAGGCATCGTATCCCTGCAGCGCCGGAATCGGTTTTCCTTTATAACGAAATTCACTGTCATAGTCATCCTCTATGATATAGCGGTTCTTTTCTTCATTTGCCCACTTCAGCAGCTCCATGCGCCGCCCCAGCGGCATAACAACACCAAGCGGATACTGATGGGACGGCATAACAAACGCAATGTCGGCTCCTGTTTTTTCCAGTTCATCCACACGCATTCCTTTTTCGTCCAGAT
Organism: Candidatus Mediterraneibacter merdigallinarum; assembly: GCA_019117305.1. Lineage (GTDB taxonomy): Bacteria > Bacillota > Clostridia > Lachnospirales > Lachnospiraceae > Mediterraneibacter > Mediterraneibacter merdigallinarum. Next base: position 7,237 of record DWZZ01000039.1, read on the forward strand.
CAACCGTACGCACTTCATAGGCCAGATTCTCAAAAAGCCTGTAAGCCTGTCTGTATGTTGGATTTTCAAGAGCAACCCTGTGCCCTTGCCCCATAACCGCTGCAAGCAGCATAAGGAGGTAGTCACTTCCCGCTCCCACAATGATCTGCTCAGGAGTACAGTTAACTCCTCTGGCCTGATGCAGATAACTGCAGATCGCGTTCCGAAGTCCATACTCTCCCCTGGGATCACCAAGGCGGAATAACTCCGCCCTATCATCAATCAGACACTCTCTGGAAAGCCGGCGCCAGATATTATATGGAAAACTTTTCAGATCTACTCCATTCGGAGTAAAATCATAATCGTATTTCTTATGATCAAAATTTTTCTTTTCCGACTTTACCGGATCCAGCTCCGTCAACTGATACAGCCCGTCCAGCCGGGCTGCATAATATCCCCGACAGGCACGCGCCTCAATATAGCCCTCGGACAAAAGCTGTTCGTAAGCCATTTCCACCGTGCTTCTGCTCACTTCCAGATGTCTGCAGAGAGCGCGGGTAGAAGGCAGTTTCTCGCCGCTTGCAATACGTCCTTCCTGAATTTCCCTCTTTATATAGCGATAAATCTGCTCATACAGAGGCATCTTTGATTTTGACTGCAAATGAATAGTCAGTTCATACATATTTTTGCTTTATTTCGGCAGCCGGAAAGAGCTTTTCAGTGATACGATCCGATTAAATACAAGATGATCCGGTCTGGAGTCCTTTGCGTCAATGCAGTAATACCCGTTGCGCACAAACTGATAGCTGTCATATGCCTCAGCCCCTTCAAAACTGGGTTCTACATATGCGTCTTTTATTACCTTGAGCGAATCCGGATTCAGGTTCAGAGATCCGTCTTCTTTGTTGTAAACTCCCTTTTCCTCATCGATCAGATTCTCATACAGACGTACCTCCGCCTTCTGAGCAAAAGGAGCAGGAACCCAGTGTATGGTTCCTTTTACTTTTCTGCCTGTAAATCCGCTTCCTGCTTTTGTCTCCGGATCATAGGTACAGTGTACTTCCGTAACTCTTCCTTCCTCATCTTTAACAAAACTTACACATTTTACAAAATATGCATGCATCAGACGGACTTCATTGCCCGGGAACAGCCGGAAGTATTTTTTCGGCGGTTCCTCCATAAAATCCTCTCTCTCAATGTAGAGCTCTCTGCAGAACGGAACTTTCCGGGTACCCAGCTCTTCATTTTCCAGATTGTTTGCTACATCCAGATACTCTGTCCGGCCTTCCGGATAATTGTCAATTACAAGTTTAATCGGATCAAGAACAGCCATCATTCTCGACTTTTTCATTTTCAGGTCTTCCCTGATACAGTACTCAAGCATGGCATAATCAACAGAGCTCTGTGCTTTTGAGACCCCGCACAGGTCAATAAACATTTTTATGGATTCAGGAGTGAATCCCCGTCTTCTGAGTGCCGCGATAGACACTAGTCTGGGATCATCCCATCCATCTACAATGCCGTCTTCCACAAGTTTTTTAATATATCTTTTTCCTGTTACCACATTAGTCAGATAAAGCTTTGCAAATTCAATCTGTCTTGGCGGCTGCTCAAATTCACATTCACGTACAACCCAGTCATAAAGAGGCCGGTGATCCTCAAATTCAAGTGTACAGATTGAATGTGTGATTCCTTCTATCGCATCCTCGATCGGATGAGCAAAATCGTACATAGGATAAATGCACCACTTATCTCCTGTATTGTGATGGGACATATGAGCCACACGGTATATGACCGGATCTCTCATATTTATGTTCGGAGACGTCATATCGATTTTCGCCCGGAGTACTTTTTCCCCGTCCTTATATTTTCCTTCTTTCATCTCTTCAAACAGAGCAAGGTTCTCCTCTACTGTACGGTTCCGGTACGGACTTTCTTTGCCCGGTTCCTTCAGAGTACCACGATATTCTCTCATCTCTTCCGCAGACAGATCACAGACAAAAGCCTTTCCTTTTTTGATCAGTTTCACCGCGCACTCATACATCTGGTCAAAATAATCAGATGCAAAATACAGATGATCACCCCAGTCCGCGCCAAGCCACTGAATGTCTTCTTTGATAGAATCTACAAACTCCATCTTCTCTTTCGTCGGATTGGTATCGTCGAAACGCATATGAAAAGTTCCGCCATACTCCTGGGCAAGCCCGTAATTCAGAAGAATAGACTTTGCGTGTCCGATATGCAGATATCCGTTAGGCTCAGGCGGAAAACGGGTGCACACATGATCGTATACACCTTCCGCCAGATCCTTATCTATTTCCTGTTCTATAAAATTCTTTGAAACAGTTTCGTTTTCCATTGTTTCCTCCTCTGTCACTCATTTCATTCATTCAGGTTATATTACCATAAAATCTATAGCTCCACAAGAGTCCGGTTCGCCTTTCAAACCGCTGACGCTATGTTTTCAAGCTCATATTCTTCCCAATATATTCCTCATTAATCCTCTGTGTCCCCGGCAGAAATACGTTCTTTCAGAAGAAGAAAAGCCTGCACAATAATAGCCGCGTGATCCACGGCGATTCCGCCGCCCTCACTTACAGAATATTTTTTCTCACGAATCAGTCCTTTCCTCTCTGTCCTTTTCACAACAGCACTAAGGGAAATCTCTTTCTCCCTGTTCTCCGCTTTCAGAGCATAGATGACCTCTCTGTATTCCCCTGTTTCCCTGCGGGATGTCTCATCCACATGAATTACGCACCAGGCCGCGTCAGCCGCATCATCACCGGCCTGCACCTTCACCCGGCTTTCCTCTGTCAGCGCCATGTAGGCAGTTGTAATTACCCTGGCCCTGGGGTCTCTGTTCCAGTCTCCGTAGCACGCGAACTGTTCCACAGCCAGGCCCTGCACTCCTGTTTCTTCCTCCAGTTCCCGGCGGGCTGTCTCCTCCAGATTTTCTTCCAGGTTAATAAAGCCTCCGGGGAGCGCCCAGAAACCGATACTTGGATGGTTTTTCCTTTTTATGAGAAGAACTTTAAATGCAGTATCCTTCGACACGGGTTGACCGCTGTGTGAAAAGACAACAGCGTCTGTCGTGCAGCAGGGAGTACGGTATTTGTAAGGATCATATTCTTCCAGAAACTGCTCCAGTGTTTTTCCATCGGAATTTTTCTCTCCCGTTCCGTAAAATGGTGTCAGATCTTTCAGAAACGACGGCATAATCTTAATCTCCCTTCTTTAAAAGCGGATATCGGAACCTTTTGCCGGTCCGGCAGAACATCCGGCTGAAATAAACATTTGGAAATCAGCCGCTTTACTTCTGCACAAAATATTTCCCGACATTTGAAAGCAGTCTGGCAAAGCACAGACACAGCCTGGGATCCGCATCCGGATTATTTGCTCTTATATCATAGTCCTGTACGCCGATAAACATTGTGTGCGAGGCTTTCCAGTCCCGTTCCAGGACCGGAACAATATCTTCCATATCATCACAGCCGATACAGATAAAGATTTCAATATTATTTTTCATTGTATCAAAATATCTGTAGAAATCCGGAAGCTCTCCCTGCTCCATAACTGTGATAAAGTCCATCAGCTTTTCCAGTGCGTCTCTTAAGTTTACCAGTTCTTCTCTTTGTATTTTCATAGCCCCAACCTCGGATGATACCGCCGGGAAAACACCTTTATATTCCTACAGTATAGCACAGCCATAATCCGGCCGCGCCGGGATAAAAGCCTCAATTTATTGCATTTTTCTATTGACAACAGACTAATTTGTAGTGTATATTATGTGTTGCGTGTGAAATGCAACGCATAAGCTGTCTTGGCGCAGTCGGTAGCGCGTCGCCTTGGTAAGGCGGAGGTCGGGGGTTCAAGTCCCCTAGACAGCTTTATTTTTTTACATTTTTTCAGAATCAAGCAGAATGGTAAAGGGGCCGTCATTGATCAGGCTGACTTTCATATCTGCTCCGAAGATCCCTGTCTGTACCTCCGGTACAGATTTTTTGCATTCAGCGATAATATATTCATAGAGCTGTTCTGCAAGTTCCGGTGAGCCTGCTTCAATAAAACTGGGTCTGTTGCCTTTTTTGCAGTTTGCATAAAGGGTAAACTGGGAAACCAGAAGAAGACTTCCTTCCACATCTCCAAGAGAGAGATTGGTCTTTCCGTTCTCATCCTCAAAAATCCGCAGGCCGTTCATTTTCCGTATCATTTTATCAGCTACAGCTTCTGTATCCGTATCGCATACGCCAATCAGTACAAGAAATCCTTTTCCGATGTTTCCCACACATTGCCCGTCTACATGTACTGCCGCCTCCGTCACTCTCTGTATTACAAACTTCATCTTCTGCCTCCTGTTCTCTCCGACCGGCGCTTATGTGCCATTTTACGGCGTCGGTCAATTTTCTTTTTAGCCGGTCAGCCGGTTTTATCAAGCATTTTTCCCGCCTTCGTCCGAATCCTCTGCAGTGCATTATCTATGGATTTCGGGCTTTTTTCCAGAATTTCCGCAATGGTTCTGTAGTCCGTTCCCACAAGATGCAGATAAAGCACATGGTTTTCAAGCGGGCTTAACTGTTCTTTCAGTTGCTCCACAAACGCTTCCGTATATTCTCTGCTGAAATACAATGTTTCCGGATCATTTTCCCGAACCGGCTCAATCATATCGATCAAAGGCGTCTTCTTATCGTTTCCTTCGGCATCTCCCGACTCATATAGAGACACATAAGAATTCAGCGGCAAATGCTTTTTCCTTTTAGACGCCTCTATGGCACTGTACATCTGGCGCGATACGCACAGCTCGGCAAAACTCTGAAATGACGTCCCCTGTTCCGGATTGTAATCGCGAACTGCTTTGATAAGTCCAATCATTCCTTCCTGAATCAGGTCCTCATTTTCTCCTCCCAGAAGATACATGGCTCTGGCTTTTTTTCTGACCATGGATTTATATTTCACCATAACAAAATCCATCACGCCCTGATCTCCCCCGCGGAGTTCACCGATAAGCTGCTCATCCGTCATTCTTTCATATTTTTTCATGTCCGTCACCCTGTTTACTTTGCAGACATGCGCTGGCGGACAATCTCATATGCCAGCACTCCCGCCGCCACCGATGCATTCAACGAATCAATCTCACCCTTCATTGGCACAGCTGCCGTAAAATCACAGTTTTCTCTAACAAGCCGACTTACGCCTTCTCCTTCGTTTCCGATCACAAGTCCGATAGGTCCTGTCATATTCATGTCATACATCAGCCTTCCGCCCATATCGGCGCAGACAAACCACAAACCTTTCTTTTTCAGTTCTTTCATGGTATTAACAAGGTTTGTCACCTTTGCCACAGGGGTGTAGTTCAGAGCTCCTGCAGACGTCTTGGCAACAGTTGCTGTAAGGCCAGATGCTCTGCGCTTCGGAATAATTACTCCGTGTGCCCCGGCGAGATTGGCGGTCCGGATAATCGCGCCCAGATTATGGGGATCCTCTATCCCGTCCAGCAAAATTAAAAACGGATCCTCCCCCTTCTTTTCGGCCAGTTCAAGCATACAGTCGATATCACTGTATTCATAGGCGGCCGCAAAAGCAACCACCCCCTGATGTTTTCCGGTTTCCGACAAGTGGGAAAGCCTCTCCCGGTCCACAAAACTTAAAACAATTCTCCGTTTTTTGGCCTCCCTGACAATCGTCCGGACAGGTCCGTCCTGGCAGCCGTCAAGGATAAACAGTTTGTCGATCGGCTTTCCCGCGCGTATAGCCTCCAGCACCGCATTTCTGCCCTCTATAACAAGCGTGCGCGCTGATTCTTCATTTCTGTCTGTTTCATTATATTTTTCCTGCATTTTTATTCCTTTCCCGTCCCTTTATCCTGTGCCGGGCGTTTTTCTCCGGCTTCTTCCGGACTCTCCATACTTGCAAGCCCGATAGAGATAAGCCGGGTCAGTCTCTCATACTGATGTTCCAGGTACAGGTAACCGATCAAAGCTTCAAATCCGGTAGCCCGCCGGTAATCTGTTATTGACTGATTCTTTGCCGCGGAAACACTCTTTACATTTCGTCCCCGCCGGTAAACGGCATGCTCTTCTGCTGTCAGATGCTCCTGTATCGTGCGCATCATAAAAGACTGGGCAGACGCCTGAACAAAATGACTTGTCTCTTCATGGAGCTTGTGCACCTGCCGATTGCCCCGGCCCACAACCCTGGTTTTAATTACCAGATCAAAGACACAGTCGCCGATATACGCCAGCACCAGGGGGGAACAGCTCTTTGCATCTGTTTCTTCCGCCCCCGGCATCTGACTGATATAGTAATCCAATCCGTATACTATGCTCTTTTCCATTTTACTCCTTCTCTTGTATCTTCCAGTATGATACCTTTTTCAAGAAGTTCCTCGCGGATCGCGTCTGCTCTTGCAAAGTTCTTCTCTTTTCTTGCTGCCTGGCGTTCCTCGATCAGAGCTTCAATGTCAGCGTCCAGCATTTCTTCTTTCCTGTCAATAATAATTCCAAGTACATCTGTCAGCTCTGCCAGACGGCTGTAAAGCTTCTCCAGATATTCTTTTGAATTGTCTGTTCCTGTGTTCGTATTAATGAATTTTACATATTCGAATACAGCGGCGATTGCATCTGCTGTATTAAAATCATCATCCATAGCCTTCTCAAATCCGGCCGCGAACCGTGCGGAGGCTTCATATTTCTGCATTTCCTCCTCTGTGATGGCTTCTGTCCCGGCACTTTCCATGAGGAATTTCAGATTATCTGCGGCAGTTATAATTCTCTCCAGTCCGTTTTTCGCCGCCTCCATCAGTTCTGCACTGAAATTAAGAGGACTTCTGTAGTGGGCGCTGAGCATGAAGAAACGAAGGACCTGGAGATCGTATTTTTCACCGATTTCTCTTACCGTAAAGAAGTTGCCCAGAGATTTTGACATTTTCCGATTATCAATATTAAGGAATCCGTTATGCATCCAGTATCTGGCAAACTCTTTTCCGTTTGCAGCTTCACTCTGGGCGATTTCGTTCTCATGATGCGGGAAGATCAGATCCTCTCCGCCGGCATGGATGTCGATCTGCTCTCCAAGATATTTTTTGGACATCTCTGAACACTCAATATGCCATCCCGGACGGCCTTCGCTCCATGGTGACTGCCATGCAGGCTCCCCTTCTTTTTTCGGCTTCCAGAGCACGAAATCCAGCGGATCTTCCTTCTCATCCTCACCGGTTACCAGCAGGGCTCTGCCCCCGGACTGCAAATCATCCAGATTTTTATGGGAAAGCTTGCCGTAATCTTTGAACTTTCTTGTCCGGTAGTAAACCGTGCCATTCTTTTCATAGGCATAACCTTTATCGATCAGCGTCTGGATCATATCCACCATACCGCAGATTTCCTCCGTAGCCAACGGATTTTTTGTGGCCGGCTTTACATTCATTCCTTCCATGTCCTTTTTGCATTCTTCGATGTACCGCCTGGATATCTCGTCTGCAGTAACGCCTTCCTCAATTGCTTTTTTGATAATCTTATCGTCCACGTCTGTAAAATTTGAAACATAATTCACGTTGTATCCCTTATATTCAAAGTATCTTCTAACGGTGTCAAAAACAATCATGGGGCGGGCATTTCCGATATGGATATAATTATACACTGTAGGACCGCATACATACATTTTGACTTTGCCCTCTTCCAGGGGGACAAACTCTTCTTTTGTCTTTGACATTGTATTATAAATCTTCATCTGTTTCTCCTTCCTTTTCCAAACATCTCATATTTTTTATAAGTTTTCTGAGCTGACTGTGGAGTCTGATATTCTCCTGCTGCAGTTTTTTAATATCATTGAGCACCGGATCCGGCAGATGAATCTGATCCAGATCCGAACGGGGGATCTTTTTATTGTCCATGCGGACAATACGGCCCGGCACACCGACTACTGTACAGTTCGGAGGCACCTCCTCCAGCACAACGGAACCCGCTCCGATTTTTGAATTCTCTCCGATTGTAAAAGAACCGAGAATCTTGGCCCCAGCGCTTACCATTACATTATCTTCCAGCGTGGGATGACGCTTTCCATGCTCCTTTCCTGTACCTCCCAGCGTCACGCCCTGGTAAAGAGTCACATTGTCTCCAATCACTGTGGTCTCTCCGATAATAACGCCGCTGCCATGATCAATAAACAGTCCTTTTCCGATCGTTGCGCCCGGATGAATCTCTATCCCCGTTTTTCTTGCGGCTCTCTGGGATATCCAGCGTGCAAGGAAATAATGTTTTTTCAGATATAATTTATGGGCAAGTCTGTACCGGAGTATAACCCGGAAGCTGGGATACAGGAAAACTTCCAGATTGGATTTGATTGCCGGATCTCTCTCTCTTACTACCTGTATCTCTTCTCGTATATATGATATAATTCCCATAGTTTTCTCCTTACGCCAGTCTTACTCTGCTTTCCGGCAGAACAAAAAACTCCGCCTCTGTCTAGAGACGAAGTTATTTCCGCGGTTCCACTCTAATAAAAGAATTTCTTCTTTCACTCAATCTGCATGTAACGTATGCCGGACGTCCTCCGCTACTTTTTCACGGAGGCAGCTCCCGGGCGCACTTCACAACATCTCCCCTTCTCAGGAAAGCTTACAGCCGACGGCTTTCCCTCTCTGTGAGCGGCAGATCTGCTACTCTTCCCTTTCATCGCCTTTTTCTAACACACCCTATCTTATGCAACTTTTTCATTTTTGTCAACCTGTTTTATTTCAGAGACAAAGCAGGCTGTTCCGATATTTCCGGATTGCTACACTACTCCGGGAAATAAAGCTTCTTCCACCTTAAGCAGATCATTTTCCGAAATCTGACAGACTCCGTCGCCGTCAATTGTCACAGTAACTTCAATTTCTGTTTTTTCGCCATACTCATTATCTGCAAGCGCCTCATTCAGATATTCCGTCACATAAGAAACTGCTTTATTCTCAGTATATGTCCCGTTTTCAAGAGCCAGAGTCATTTTCTCCGTCACACCGGCTTCCAGATTTTCAAACACAGTACACGGTTCTGCACAGACCGTCACCAGAAAACCTTCTTCTGTTTCTTTGCTGTCTGTCACTTCATATCTGGCCAGCTTATATACCTCTCTGACAGCATCAATATAAGCTTCTTTATCCGCATCGCTGGTAACGGTATCACCGGAAAACGCTGTCTCCATATTCTCCTGAAATGTTTTTTCAATCTCTTCTTCGGCCTGATTTTCACTGATATGGAGCAGCTCCGCATACGCCCCGCATTCCCTGTGATAAATTGCATCCAGGGCGGCCCTGACATAAGCCTTCTCGTCCGGCTTTTCTGAACACCCCGTACACAAAACCGATACAGCAACTGCCAGCGCGGCCAGCAGGGCCGGCTTTCTCATTCCCTTTCTCATTTTTCCTTTTCCTCCTGCTCTGCCGTCCGCTGCTTCTGCAGACCGGAACCGGAAACCTTCCGTCCTGTACTTACCCTGTACTCAGACAATCTCGTTGAAAAATACACGTTCCAGCTTTACAATCTTCTCCAGCTCCTCTTTCAGATGTTCTGTCAGAATTACATCCGGCCTTTTTTCTATCTCTTCTATCGGCGTTCTGCCAAATAAAAGGTCTGTCAGTTCTGCAACAGGCAGTACTCCTTCCGAATCTTCTGTCTCGCAGACGTGAATTTCCTGCTCATCCGGACCGCTGTACAGCTTCCATATGCGACTGTTTTGTGTAACAAGCGGATCAATCACGGCAAATGAACACGCCATCTCCATTTCCTCCGGCACTGTAAGGGCAGACAGAAACTGCTTAAGACAGATAATTCTTGCCATAATTACAGGCCGGAAATCAGTGCGTACTGACGGAGAAGCAGCATAGACACGTACTGGCTTTCCAGAGTCTTTCTGAAGCAGCCGGATCTGCCTGACGATTTCTTCTTCATATCCCTGAAGAAACAAAGGTTCCCGGACCTCCGGCGCTCCTTCTCCGGCGTAGGCAAACATGCCGACAATAGTGTCCCCTTTTTTTATTAGTTTTACCCCGCCCCGCTCGCTTTGCTGTTCGAGTATCATTGTTCTGTAGTACTCACTGCTTCGCTCTGCATACACCTGCCATTTTCCTTCAAAATTTTCTTTAAAGAAATCTGCCATCTGTTCTGCATCCCACAGCATGGCATCGGTACATTCCGGTTTCTCCTTCTGGCAGTCCGTCCGTTTTTCTCCCGGCAGCACATCATTTTCCCGCAGGATATTTTTCTGTTTTTCAGCTGTTTCGTCCTTCTCTATTTTCCCCACAGCCTGATTATAAATATAACGGAAATCGTAAGGCAAATAAATTGCCTCCGCCGCAGGCATCAGAAACGTAAAAGGAACTTTTTTGCTGTACATTTCCTGCATACATTCCCGCAGAAGAGCCCCCATATATCCCCTCCCCCGGTACTCCTTCTGTGTGGCAACAGCAATAATGTAAAAGGAGGGAAAGACCCTGTTCTCAATCCGTATCTCATAAGGATTGAGCTGAAGCATAGAACGTATCTCCCCTTCCTCCTCTATGACATAGATCTGATTATCACGGGCTTTTACAAAATAATAATAATCCAGAAATTCTTTTGTATCCTCAGGAAAAACCTGTTCCCACAATTCTCTTGTTTTCCCGTGGTCGTTCTGTTCAAGTTTCCGGATAATCATACGCCTTTTCTCCCCGCGCAGCATCCTCCGCAAACGCCGCCGGACTCTGTCACATCCACGCTGGCATAATTCATATATTTTTCAAGCAGACATATCGCCTGAGCAGATATTCCTTCGCCGGATCCAGTAAATCCCAGTCCTTCTTCTGTCGTAGCCTTAATATTTACCTGTTCTGTTTCCAGTTTCAGCGCCTTCGCAATGTTTTCAACCATCTGGTCAATATAAGGACGCATTTTCGGTCTCTGAGCAATAATTGTGGCATCGATATTCTCAACCACATATCCTTCCCCGTCAAGAAGACTGCCTACTGTTTCCAGGAGCTTTATGCTCGAAATACCTTCATACGCCGGATCTGTATCCGGAAAATGCTTTCCGATATCTCCGAGTCCCGCCGCTCCAAGAAGCGCGTCCATAACCGCATGCAGCAGAACATCCGCATCAGAGTGACCTAAAAGTCCCTTTTCATAAGGAATCTCCACACCGCCTATGATCAATTTTCTGTTGTCTGCCAATCTGTGAACATCATATCCCATGCCTACCCGCATTTTTATTTCTCCTCGTAATCTTTTTCGATTTCTTCCGCCTTTTCCGTTTCTTCTTTCTCTGCCTTTTTCTTTTCGTCCGTAGTTTCTATATTTTCAGTTTCTGATCTGGTCTCCTCTTTTTTATCTTTTAAGCTTGTTTCATCTTCTGCCTTATCACTTTCAGGCTGCGCTTTCCCGCTTTCTCCTTTTTGTTCGCTTTCGTGTATTTTTCTGATATCCTCAATACTTCCGATAACTTTTGTTTCTTTACAGGCATATGCTTTCCCGTTATTCAGATCTTTAGAAGCGGCATTACTTTCCGTTTTTTCATCTTTTTTCCGGTCAGCGTCTTCTGACGGAATATTTATCAATTCTACATTTTTCATAATATGCTTTTTCTGACGGATTCCGGCGCTATTTTCAGCCTGCAATTCTTTTTCTTCTGTCTGTGACTGTTTGTCCTTTTTCAACCGGAAAGGAAAACCTGTAATCCTATTTAATGAAAAAGCGGCATATACCAGTCCTATAATAATCATCAATAATGCGATTACTGTCATCAGCTGCTCATCACTCGGTTTTTTACCTGACACCTCAATCCAGAGACACACTCCCAAAAATATAAGATAACATCCTAATACCGTCCTGAAGATATCTCCGCCCTTTTTTTTCATGTCTCTTTTATCCTCCGTAAATCTCTCTGTTTTTCATTTTATCACAGACCATATACGAAAATCCACCCTTGCAAAAGAAAAACGCCGGACAAATCCGACGTTAAAAAAATAGCGGAAACTGGATTCGAACCAGCGACACTACGGGTATGAACCGTATGCTCTAGCCAACTGAGCTA
>DWZZ01000040.1 GCA_019117305.1 Candidatus Mediterraneibacter merdigallinarum
TGCCGGAACAGGTACAGGATTTTTATCCTACGCCTTCCACACTGTCCACCTGTATGTATTATACCGGTCTGGATCCGCGGACAATGAAACCGGTTTATGTGCCGAAGAATCCTCATGAAAAAGCGATGCAGAGAGCGCTGATTCAGTACCGGAACCCGAAGCTTCGTCCTCTGGTGTACGAAGCTCTGGAAAAAGCCGGAAGAACGGACCTGATCGGATACGGGCGGAAATGCCTGATACGTCCGGAAAACAGGACCGGAAACAGACCTGAAAACAGCGGGCCAGCAGCAGACAGGGACAGAACAGGGCAGAAAAGAACCGGGAAACGGAAAAAGAAAACCATACGAAATATCCACAGAAAGAAGTGAATGAAATGAAGCGGATTGCCGTTGTAACCGGTGCTTCCTCCGGCATGGGCAGAGAGTTTGTAATGCAGCTGAATACATTCTGCCCGGATCTGGAAGAGATCTGGGTTCTGGCCAGAAGACGGAAACGTCTGGAACAGCTGGCGGTTAAGTGTCCGGTTCCTTTACGCATTTTTGAAGGAGATATTACGAAAAAGAAAATCCGGCATTCTCTGAAAACCGCGCTGCAGAATGAAAGACCGGCCATCCGGGTACTGATCAATGCGGCAGGGTTCGGGAAAACCGGAACTGTGGAAGAAATTGCCGCAGAAGAAGAAAATGCGCAGACAGACATGATAAACGTAAACTGCCGCGCTCTGACCGGCATAACAGAAATCTGCCTGCCGTTTCTGCACAGAGGCAGCCGGATTATTAATCTGGCCTCTGCGGCAGCGTTCTGCCCGCAGCCTTCTTTTGCCGTTTATGCCGCAACGAAAGCTTATGTGCTGAGCTTTTCCAGAGCGCTGAACCGAGAACTGAGGAAACGGGGAATTTTTGTAACCGCTGTTTGTCCGGGACCGGTAAATACAGAGTTTTTCCGAATCAGCGGCGGGCCTTCCAGCCCTTTGAAAAAACGTTTTGCAAAAGATGCATCGGCAGTTGTAAAGAAAGCATTAAAAGACAGTCTGGCGAAAAAAGAACTGTCTGTTTACGGAGCAGCCATAAAAGCCGCAAGGCTGGGCGCAAAAATACTTCCCCACAGACTGATTATCCGGCTGTTTGCCTGAACAGGATTTCTGAAAAAGCCGGACCATACCCGGCAATATATGAGAGGATACTGAAAAAGCATGAAAAAAACAGAAAAAGGAACGCCCGGATATCTCTCTTATAAAAAAAGAATCGAGATTATCCGTACCATTATATATTTTGGAATTGTAGCAGCTATTTTTCTTCTGGGTTATTTTCAGACCAAAACCCGGCTGAATCTGTTTACTGTAGCAGCCGTTCTCGGCTGTCTGCCTGCCGCCAAAGCGCTGGTCGGCGTAATCGTCCGCCTTCCTTACCGGTCTGTGGACAAAAAAATCGTATCGGATCTTTCCGAAAAAGCCGGAAATCTTACTGCATGCTACGACCTGGTCTTTACCAGCACAGAGAAAATTATGGCCGTCGACTGCATTGTAGTGTCCGGCAGCACAATTTTCGGTTATACACATTATGCGAAAACCGATCCGGAAGAAACGCAGAAGCATATTAAAAACATTCTGGATGAGAACGGCTTTACCGGATTTACAGTCCGTATTCTCAGAGAATACAAACCCTTTCTGGCAAGAGCAGAAGGCCTGGATCACATTGCCGCTGTAGAAAAAGCCGACACTGTCGCGCAGGACAAAAAAATCTGCGCCATACTTCTGAATGTTTCTCTGTAATTAACATTCCGTAAAATGTTCTTCACCGGTCAGAGAAACACGAAAGGTAAATATCAGAAAAGGAGAGTATGGATGAAAGAACTGACAATCCGTGAAAACGAGGCCGGTCAGCGGCTGGATAAATTTCTGACCAAATACATGAACCGCGCTCCAAAAAGTTTCCTTTACAAAATGCTGCGGAAAAAGAACATTACACTCAATGGAAAAAAAGCGGAAGGCAGAGAAATTCTTGCCCCCGGTGACACAGTAAAACTGTTTCTCTCCGATGATACCATTCACAGCTTTTCGGAACACAAAGAATTTACATGTCAGGGGCCGGACAGCTCATCTGTCGGAAATCCGCTGAAGCCGGACATAATCTATGAGGACGCGCATACACTTTTTATTAACAAGCCTGTCGGAATGCTTTCCCAGAAAGCCCGGCCTGACGACGTTTCTCTGGTGGAATATCTGACGTCTTATCTTTTGTCCACAGGCCAGATTACGCAGGATGAACTCCGTACCTTTCATCCTGCGGTGTGCAACCGGCTGGACAGAAATACAAGCGGTATTGTGGCTGCCGGAAAATCCCTGGCTGCGCTGCAGAAATTAAGCGCGATGTTCCGGGACAGAAGCATACGCAAATACTATCTGTGCCTTGTCAGTGGAACTGTGGCGCATAAAGCCAGACTAAAAGGATATCTGGAAAAAGATCAACGGACAAACCGTGTGACAGTCAGAAAAGAGGGAGCAGTTCCGGACCATTCCGGGGCCTTTATAGAGACAGAGTACCGTCCGCTCAGATCCGCAGGCGGAACGACTCTCCTTGAAGTTCATCTGATCACCGGGAAAACGCATCAGATCCGGGCGCATCTGGCCGCGGAAGGCCATCCCCTGATCGGGGATTACAAATATGGAAACCGGAAGATAAATGACAGGTTCAAACGCTCCTACGGACTTCAGTCCCAGATGCTCCATTCTTACAGGCTCTGTTTTCCCAGGTGTACCGGCGAACTGGCGCTCCTTTCTGAAAAAGAACTGCTGGCTGACGCGCCGGATCTGTTTGTAAAAATCTGCCGTGACAGGGGAGTGATGTAAGATGGCCACATGGAATTCACGGGGATTGCGGGGATCCACACTGGAGGAACTGATAAACCGGACAAATGAGCGGTATTCGGAAATGGGGCTTGCTCTGATTCAGAAGATTCCTACGCCTATAACTCCGGTAAAAATTGATAAAGAGCATCGGCATATTACACTTGCATACTTTGATAAAATCAGTACTGTGGATTATATCGGAGCAGTTCAGGGAATTCCCGTCTGCTTTGACGCAAAAGAATGCAGTGCCGACACCTTTCCGCTTCAGAATATTCATGAACATCAGATCTGCTTTATGGAGAAGTTCGAACAGCAGGGCGGAATTTCCTTCCTCCTTATATATTATACCGGCAGGGAGGAACTCTATTATATGACCTATACTCAGATCAGAAAATTCTGGGACAGATCTGTAAAAGGAGGACGGAAAAGCTTCCGCTATGACGAGCTGGAACCGGGATGGTTTTTTTCTCTGAAAAACGGATATTTTGTTCCCTATCTGGAATGTCTGCAGCAGGACCTGGACCGCAGAGATTCCTCTTGTGAAGGTTAGGAAAACGGGATTGCCGGACAGAGATTGACAGGGAGAGAGAAACTTTGTATAATGACAAAAGGATTTTAACGTGTTAGCACGGTAAAGTGAAGGGAGATTTTCAATGGAACAAAAATTACATACTCCGGAAGGAGTCCGGGATATTTACAGCAAAGAATGTGAAATCAAACTTGCACTGCAGAAAAAATTGAGCACCGTACTTCATTTGTATGGTTATCAGGATATACAGACGCCGACCTTTGAATACTATGACGTTTTCCGAAAAGAAATCGGGTCGATTTCTACCCGTGAACTGTATAAGTTTTTTGACAGAGACGGCAATATTCTGGCATTGCGTCCTGATATTACCCCTTCAGTGGCCCGCGCCGCGGCAACGCTGTTCGAGGGAGAAGATATGCCGATTCGCCTCTGTTATGCAGGTAATACTTTTATTAACCATACAAGCTATCAGGGACGTTTAAAGGAAAACACACAGCTCGGCGCAGAGCTGATCGGTCTGGATTCCATTGAAGCGGACGCCGAGATGCTTGCAATGGTTGTGGATGGACTGAAACAGACCGGACTGAAAGAATTTCAGGTAAACATCGGACATGTAGACTTTATCCAGAGTCTTCTGGAGACAACCGGATTTGAAGAAGAGGAGATGGAGGAACTCCGCACTCTCATTACAAACCGGAATTACTTTGGCGTGGATGAGATTCTGGACAATAAAAACGTAAAGGGAAGTGTAAAAGAAGCATTTCACATTCTTCCTGAGCTGATGGGCGGGCCTGAGATTCTGGAGCAGGCTGCCCGGCTGGCGCCGAATGTAAATGCAAGACTTGCAATCACGAGGCTTCAGCAGATCTACAAACTGCTGAAATTATATCATGCAGAAGATCATATTACTTTTGACCTGAGCATGATCGGAAGCTACGGCTATTATTCCGGCATTATTTTCCGCGCCTATACCTATGGTACGGGAGATGCCGTTGTAAGAGGCGGACGATATGATCATCTTCTGGAAAAATTCGGAAAAAGCACGCCATCCATTGGATTTGCCATTATTGTGGATGAACTGATGAGCGCTCTGAACCGCCAGAAGATCCGGGTTGAGACAAGTTACCGCAATCTGATCGTATATACACAGGCTACAGAAGAGTGGGCGGTCTCTCTTGCCATGAATTTCCGATCGAAAGGCAAAAATATAGAGATCATAAAACGGGAACCGGAAGATGACAGAAAGAAATATGAAGATTATGCCAGAAATTCTTCGATCATGAGCATGCTGTATCTTCAGGATAACTATCAGATTGAAATGCTCAATCTGATTACCGGAGAAGAAAAAACTGTGACTGCAAAAAAACAGTAGAAAAGAGGCTTACTTATGAGATATTTGACATTTGCCCTCACAAAGGGCAGACTTGCCGAAAAGACCCTTGCAATGCTGGAAAAACTGGGTGTTACCTGTGATGAAATGAAGGATAAAAGTTCAAGAAAACTGATCTTCACAAATGAGGAGCTGAAGCTGAAATTTTTCCTTGCCAAAGGCCCTGACGTGCCCACTTACGTAGAATACGGCGCGGCGGATATCGGTGTCGTGGGCAAAGACACGATTATTGAAACCGGGAGAAAAGTACATGAAGTTCTGGACTTAAAGTTCGGGAAATGCAGGATGTGTGTCTGCGGATACGAAGACGCGGCAGAGCTTCTGAAACATCATGAACTGATCCGGGTCGCCACAAAATATCCGAATATCGCAAAAGACTATTTTTACAACAAACGGCATCAGACTGTAGAAATTATTAAAATGAACGGATCTATTGAACTGGCGCCTATCGTAGGTCTGTCTGAAGTTATTGTGGATATTGTGGAAACAGGCTCTACACTGAAAGAAAACGGCCTGGTGGTTCTGGACGAAGTGTGTCCGCTGTCTGCCCGGATGATTGTCAATCCGGTCAGCATGAGAATGGAAAATGACAGGATCCGCGAACTGATCAGCAGCCTGCGGGATCTGCTCAGGGAGGATTAGATATGCGTATAGAAAAACTGGACAGCAGTACAAAAAAGAATTTGCTGGAAGATCTCCTCAAACGGAGTCCCAACAGCTATGGGAAATACGAAGCCAGTGTAAAAGAAATACTGGATAATGTACAGAACAGAAGAGATGAGGCTGTTTTTGCATATACAAAGCAGTTTGACGGAGCGGATATCAATGCTTCCAATATTCAGGTGACAGAGGAGGAGATCAAGGAAGCCTACAGTCTTGTGGACGATTCTCTTCTTGCCGTCATCCGCAAAGCAAAGAAAAATATTGAAGTATACCATGAAAAGCAGCGCCAGTACAGCTGGTTTGACAGCAGACCGGACGGTACGATTCTGGGGCAGAAAGTCACGGCTCTTGCCAGAGTAGGCGTCTATGTGCCCGGAGGCAAGGCCGCTTATCCTTCCTCTGTTCTTATGAATATCATGCCGGCAAAAGTAGCCGGAGTGGAAGAAATTATTATGGTTACCCCTCCCGGAAAAGACGGGAAAGTTACCCCGACTACTCTGGTGGCCGCAAATGAAGCCGGCGCTGATAAAATCTACAAAGTGGGCGGCGCCCAGGCAATTGCCGCCCTTGCTTTCGGAACAGAAAGCATACCAAAAGTAGATAAAATTGTAGGACCGGGTAATATTTATGTGGCTCTTGCCAAGAAATCCGTTTATGGCTATGTCAGCATTGACTCAGTTGCGGGTCCCAGTGAAATTCTGGTGCTGGCTGATGATACGGCAAATCCCCGCTATGTAGCGGCCGATCTTCTTTCTCAGGCAGAGCATGATGAAATGGCAAGCGCCATTCTGGTGACAACAAGTATGGAACTGGCAGAGAAAGTATCTGCACAGGTGGATGAATTTGTCCGGGAACTCTCCAGAGGTCAGATCATTCAGAAATCTCTGGATAATTATGGACATATTCTGGTAGCGGACACGCTGCAGGACGCGATTGACGCAGCAAATGAAATTGCATCGGAACATCTGGAGATTATGACCGCCAATCCGTTTGATGTAATGACCCGTATCCGGAATGCGGGAGCAATTTTTATCGGCGAGTACTCCAGCGAGCCTCTGGGCGATTATTTTGCGGGACCGAATCATGTGCTGCCGACAAACGGCACCGCAAAGTTTTTCTCCCCGCTCTCTGTAGATGATTTTATCAAGAAATCAAGCATCATTTCTTATTCCAGAGAGGCCCTTGAGGCAATTCACGGAGATATCGAGGCTTTTGCCGAAGCAGAACATCTGACTGCTCATGCCAATTCTATCCGGGTTCGTTTCCCGGAAGAGTAAAAGGAGGTGCCTGTATGGAAAACAGAACTGCAGTCTGCACAAGAAAAACGAAGGAAACGGATATTACGCTGACTCTTTGTCTGGACGGAAGCGGAAACAACCAGATTGATACCGGAATCCCGTTTTTTGATCATATGCTGGACGGATTTGCCCGCCACGGACTATTTGACTTAAGTGTAAAAGTAAAGGGAGATCTGGACGTGGACTGCCACCACACAGTAGAAGATACAGGAATTGTGCTGGGACAGGCCATCGCAGAGGCGCTGGGAGACAAAGCAGGGATAAAACGATACGGATATTTTATTCTGCCTATGGATGAAACACTGGCGCTGTGCGCGGCAGATCTGTCGGGAAGACCCTATTTTAAGTATGACGCCGCATTTACGGTTCCCAGAATCGGCGGCCTGGATACAGAAATGATACAGGACTTTTTCTATGCCGTTTCTTACAGCGCCTCTATGAATCTACATCTGAAGATTCTGGACGGCGGAAACAATCATCATATGGCAGAAGCGCTGTTTAAAGCCTTCGGGAAAGCCCTTGACATGGCTTCCTCAGAAGAACCCAGGATAAAAGAAGTGTGGTCTACAAAAGGAACATTATAGTCTTATATCACAGACGCATGAAGCCGGCCGCACGATAGAGAAGGAGAAATATCAATGAGTTATAAACGACTGACTCCGTGCATTTTTATTGACGGAGGCAAAGCAGTAAAATGGTTTGACGACAGCACAGTTCTGTCCATTGATGTCGTCGGACTGGCCAAACAGTACAGTGACCGGGGAGCCGATGAACTGATTGTCTTTGATTTGTCAGACTCGGACGAAGAACATGACGAGGCCATTGACCTGATTAAAAAGATTAACCGGGTAATCAGTATCCCGATGATTGCGGGAGGAAATATCCGCAGGACAGAAGATGTAAAGAAAATCCTGTATGCAGGAGCAAAAAGAGCGATTCTGAATTTTTCCAAGCCTCTTTCTATTGATCTCATTGAAGAGGTATCCAAACGCTTCGGAAAAGAGCGGATCGCCGTATCACTGAACGATTTTGACGCACTTTTCAAACAGCAGCATCTGATTGAAGAATTCAGTACGGAAATCGTATTTATGCACAGACTTGACCTGGCTTCTGTTATGAATATAACGGAGCTTCCCTGTGTTGTGCTGACTGATACGATGGAGCAGAGTGAAATTCTGAGAATCCTGAAATGCAGCGGCGTTAAAGGCGTATCCGGAATGTTTGTAAGCAGCCTGAATATGGATTTCAATGAATTTAAGGAAATCTGTGCAGACGCAGGCATTCAGATGACTTCCTTTGAAAGTATGATGGATTTCAGTGAATTTAAGCTGAATTCCGACGGACTGATTCCGGTTATTGTTCAGGACTACAAAACAAACGAAGTGCTTATGATGGCTTATATGAACGAAGAGGCTTTTGATAATACGGTCAAGACCGGAAGAATGACTTACTACAGCCGAAGCAGACAGTGTCAGTGGGTAAAAGGAGAAACATCCGGACATTTCCAGTATGTCAAATCCCTTGCCATTGACTGCGACAAGGATACTCTGCTGGCAAAGGTAGACCAGGTAGGAGCTGCCTGTCATACAGGAAACCGTTCCTGCTTCTACACCACAATTGTGGGTGCAGATTACGATGCGAAAAATCCGCTCCAGGTATTTGAATCCGTGTACAGCACAATCGAAGACCGGAGAATCCATCCCAAGGAAGGGTCTTACACAAATTATCTTTTTGAAAAAGGAATTGACAAGATCCTGAAGAAAGTGGGAGAAGAGGCAACTGAAATTGTTATTGCCGCAAAGAATCCGAATCCGGAAGAGATCAAATACGAAATCTCGGATTTCCTCTATCACGCAATGGTGCTTATGGTAGAGCGGGGCGTGACCTGGGAAGACATTACGAACGAGCTGGCAGACCGCTGATATTTTCTGCCTGCAAACAGGACATATCCTGATCGGACGAATCATAAGATATCACAAACAAGTATTATGCGGTGGTATTTTTATGAATGATTCCGAAGCTCGCAGAAGGGAACTGCTCCGGCAGACCCGGAAGCTTTATGATGAAAAAAGAGAGATTCCGGCCATTCATCCCAGATACGGCAGAATATATCAGGATCTGTACAAAGACAATGAAAAACCGGAAGGATCATCCGGCGGCAGCTTTTACATACGGCTTGCAATCGGCATTCTCTGTTTTGTCTGCTTTGTCTATATGGACCAGAGCAAGGTAAAAGTAGCAGATGTAGACAGCAGGGCTATTGTCAACCAGATTGAAAAAAATATGGATGCCGATACAATTAAAGAAGTGTGGAAAGCACTGTAAAGTAAAAAGCGTGTTATACATAGGGAAAATTTTTACCCCATATGTGACACGCTTTATTTATTATAATATATCGGCATTATTGCAGCTGTAATCGGAATTAAACATAACAGCTGATAGGTTGAAAAAACAGGCATATATAGAAAAGAAGTTTGCAGTTATATAAGATGATTACATTTTGACATTTTAAATACCGTATAGTACAATTTATAGGAATTATCGCAAATATTTTCAGCTTTCATATAAAAAGTAAAAAATACAGGACTTTATAGTTGCATAAATCCTACAATCGAAAGGTGTTTTAAAATGAGAAAACTTGCTTTAAGCGATGACATTTTAATGCAGATTGAAAAACCGGCCCGGTATATCGGCGGAGAAGTCAATTCAGTCATGAAAGACCCGTCAGAGGTAGACATCCGCTTCGCCATGTGCTTCCCGGACGTGTACGAAATCGGTATGTCCCATCTCGGTATTCAGATCCTCTACGATATGTTTAACCGGCGGGAGGATACCTGGTGTGAACGGGTCTATTCTCCATGGACTGACTTAGATAAAATACTGCATGAGAAAAATATCCCTCTTTTTGCCCTGGAATCTCAGGATCCGATACGGGATTTTGATTTTCTCGGCATTACCATTCAGTTTGAGATGTGCTATACAAATATTCTGCAGATCCTGGATCTGAGTCAGATCCCCCTGCATGCATCGGAACGGACGGAGGCAGATCCCATTGTGATCGGAGGCGGTCCCTGTACCTACAATCCGGAGCCGTTGGCAGACTTTTTTGATATCTTTTATATCGGAGAAGGGGAGACTGTTTATGATGAACTTCTGGACGCATACAAGGTCTGGAAAAATTCCGGAAAGAGCCGGAAAGAATTTCTTGAAACAGCGGCACAGATCGAAGGCCTCTATGTGCCCGCCTTTTATGACCCGGAGTACAATACTGACGGTACACTGAAGTCTTTTACACCGAACAACATGCACGCCCCGGACACAGTAAAAAAACAGGTAGTCATGGATGTGACGGACACATCCTATCCAATGAAACCTGTCGTTCCCTTTATCAAAGCAACCCAGGACCGGGTCGTTCTTGAGATTCAGCGGGGATGTATCCGCGGCTGCCGTTTCTGCCAGGCAGGAATGATATACCGTCCTACAAGAGAGCGGAATGTGGATAAGTTAAAGGAATATGCCCGCACGATGTTGAAAACTACCGGCCACGAAGAAATTTCCCTCAGTTCCCTCAGCTCCAGTGATTATTCTGAACTGAAAGAACTGGTGACATTTCTGATTAATGAATTTAAAGGAAAGGGAATTAATATATCCCTGCCCTCTCTGCGGATCGACGCATTTTCCCTGGATGTAATGAGCAAAGTACAGGATATCCGCAAGAGCAGTCTTACTTTTGCTCCGGAGGCAGGCTCCCAGCGCATGCGAAATGTGATCAACAAAGGGCTTACCGAGGAAGACATCCTGGACGGCGCCGGACAGGCATTTGAAGGCGGCTGGACAAAGGTCAAACTGTATTTTATGCTTGGTCTGCCCACCGAGACAGAGGAAGATATGCGGGAGATAGCCCGGCTTTCTGACCGGGTGGCGCGCAGATATTATGAAATCCCAAAAGACCGGAGAAACGGGAAATGCCAGATCACGGCAAGCTCTTCTTTTTTTGTGCCAAAACCCTTTACTCCATTTCAGTGGGCTTCCATGTGCACTGCAGAGGAATATATGCGAAGAGCAGAAATTGTAAAAGACGAATTTCATGCACAGCTTAACCGGAAAAGCCTGAAATACAACTGGCACGACGCCCAGGTTACCGTACTGGAAGGAGTCATGGCCCGGGGCGACCGGAAAATAGGAAAAGTTGTGGAAGAAGCATACAGGCTTGGATGTCTGTTTGACTCCTGGACGGAAAGTTTTCACAACGATCTGTGGATGCAGGCTTTTGAAAATACCGGCATTGATCCTGCCTTTTATAACCTGCGGGAAAGAGGAGAGGACGAGCTCTTTCCGTGGGATTTTATCGACACAGGCGTAACCAGAAAATTTCTGCGCAGTGAGTGGGAAAACGCCATGAAAGAAACCGTAACCCCCAACTGCCGTCAGCAGTGTTCCGGCTGCGGTGCCGCGCGTTTCGGAGGAGGTGTCTGCTATGAAGGCAAGAATTAAATTCAGAAAATACGGCGCTCTGCGGTTTATCGGCCATCTGGATGTAATGCGGTTTTTCCAGAAGGTAATGAGAAGAGCCGATATTCCCATCGCCTTCACCGGAGGCTACAGTCCCCATATGATTATGTCTTTTGCCAGCCCTCTGGGAATCGGGCTGAGCAGCGACGGGGAATACTTTGATATCGAACTCACCGCCCCCATCAACAGCAGTGAGGCAATGCGAAGAATGAACAAAGCCTGTGTGGAAGGGATAGAAGTTTTAAGTTTCCGGCAGATTTCAGAAGAAAAGAAAATGACAGGTATGACCATTCTGACAGCCGCCGACTATCTGGTACAGCCCCATAACCGGCGCCGCATTCTTCCGGAAGACTGGACTTCCCGTTTCGAGGCATTTCTTGCTCAGCCGGAAATCCGGATTATCAAGCAGACAAAACGAAGCGAAAAGGAAGTGGACATTCGCCCCATGATCTACAGCTGGTCTGTTCAGGATGATACTGTTTATCTGCAGCTTGCGGCAGGCAGCTCACAGAATCTGAAACCGGATCTGGTAATGGAAGCGTTCTGCCGGTATCTGGATCCTGCGGCAGACACATCGGAGGCTCCTGCCGGTCCGGAAGATTTTTCATACCACCGTCTTGAAATGTATGCAGACGCAGGAACAGATACGGAGAAAAAACTGGTTACACTGGAATCTCTCGGAACAGAAATTGTATAATAAATCATAGGCTTCTATATACAGCTTTCTGCCGGAGAAACAGAAAAGAGAAATGAGGACGGGAAATGAAACGAAAGATATTGATTGAAAAAGCGGAAGGACAGATACGGACCTTTCTTCTGGAAGACGGGGATATCGCAGAGATCCACTGCGCAGATGCAGATGGAGACCGGACGGGCACCCACCGTCTTGGCGATATCTATATCGGAAAGGTAAAAAATATTGTCCCCAATATCGGCGCTGCTTTTGTTGAGATTGAAAACGGAATCAGCTGTTACTATGATATGAAAGATGTCTCCCAGGCTCTTTTTACGAATAAGATCGGAAAAAAGCCGCTCTGCATCGGTGACGAACTGGTTGTACAGATCAGCAAAGAGGCTGTAAAGACAAAGGCGCCTACCGTAACCGGCAATATCAGTTTTACCGGAAGATATGCTGTGCTGACCCACGGAAATACAAGAATCGGCGTATCTTCCAAACTGCCGAAAAGCCTGCGGGATGATTATAAAAAAAAGCTGCGCGAATACCAGAACGACAGCTTTGGTATCATTGTCCGGACAAACGCGAAAGATGCTTCCTTTCAGGACGTACTGGATGAGATCGAGACCCTCCGCAGCGAATATCAGCATATTGCCGCCATCGCTCCCACAAGGACCTGCTTTTCCTGTCTGAAGTCAGCGCCACCTTCTTACATATCAGATCTGAAAAACGTTTATATGGAAGGCATGGAAGAAATTCTGATAGGAGATAAGGAATTGTATACACGGATACACTCCTATTTTGACATGGAAATGCCGGAAAGAAGCGGGCTTCTCCGACTGTATGACGACGCCGGTTTTCCTCTCGGAAAGCTGTACAGCACTGAAACAGCGCTGGAAAAAGCTCTGCGGGAAAAGGCCTGGCTGAAAACCGGCGGTTATCTTATCATACAGCCTACAGAAGCACTTACTGTAATCGATGTAAACTCAGGAAAGAGCATTGCCGGAAAAGGGAAGAACGAAGAAGGGATCCTGAAGATCAATCTGGAGGCTGCCAGAGAAGCAGCCCGGCAGATCCGCCTCAGAAACCTCTCCGGCATAATCATTATAGATTTTATCAATATGGACGCAGAGGAAAATGTAGAATGCCTCATGCGGGAATTCCGCACCTGTCTTGCAAAAGACCCGATCCAGACAACACTGGTAGATATTACATCTCTCAATCTGGTAGAAGTAACACGGAAGAAAGTCCATAAACCACTGTATGAACAGGTAAAAAAGAAAACTGCTGATCAGAGTTACATACAGAACACTTCATCAGATTTATCTTAGCTAAAGATCCGTCCTGATGCCGCGGTATCAGGACGACTTTTTTGCGCTCTTTTTTCTGATTTCTTTAGTTTTTCTTTATATTTTTCAGAATTCATTCTTTAGCTATCCATTTTATTCTATTAATAACAAAATACACGGTTTTATAATATCTGTTTTCATACAGGGAGGTGAACAAAACATGTTTATAAAAACTACTGCCGCGCAGATTCGCTTTCTTTTAAAACGAAACGGCGCAATTATAACTTTTTTTATTCTTCTGGCAATGGTACTTTTTAATTTCATTTCAAACGTACTTGCCTTTCAGGGGAAAGATGTAATTGAAATGTACCACCCGATGAAGCTTCTTCTGCTCAGCTGGAATCAGACCTATCTGACGCCGGACCGGACGCTGTTCTTAATCCAGCTGTATCCCCTTCTGGTCGTATGTCCGGCAGGCTTTGCACTGGCTTCGGAACGACAGACCGGTGAAGATATTCTGCTGGCGGCAAAGTTGGGGAATATCCGGTATCGTTTCAGTAAGATACTGGCTGCATTTGCAGTAACAATGATCGTTTTTACGATTCCGTTTCTCATCGAGATTATTCTGAACTGTCTGGCGTTTCCGCTGACTGCAGCAGGAGATCTGATGAATCTGAACTGCTATCAGGAGGAATATTTCCGAATGACCGAGAGCTATCTGTTTACAGGATTGTATCAGGTTTCACCGTACATATATGCTCTGGTTCTCACACTTTTATTTGGCATACTTTCCGGCATCCTGGGAGCTTTTACAGCAGCAGTTTCATCCCTGTTCTACATAAAGTTCCGGATTTTGCTGTTTCTTCCCGTATTTGCACTTCTGAATGTTACCATTATGATATCGGACTGGTTCCATATGCAGAATTCGTCTGTTTCGGCCGCCTGGTACAGTTATTTTCTGCTGTTTGCTGACAGTAAAACACTATATGGACCGGTATTTGCTCTCGCCGTTCTTCTGCTTATCCTTCTGACTGCTGCGGGAGCATATATAGGAGGGAGAAAAGATTGCGTACGATAAACAGCCGGATTACAGTCTCCGCAGTAACCGGTATATCAGGCGGAATATATCTTGCTGTGATGTATATGCAGCCTACAGTACTGGGAAATATCGGATTGTCAGATCTGGTCATGCGTCTGAGCGGAAGCAGGGCGCCGGGATTTCCGCTTACTCCTGTAATTTCAGAGCTGCTGTCGCTTACGCTTGTACTGGTTCCCTGTTATGTATTTCAGATTTATATGGGAATCGAGGTTTACCGCAGTTTCTGTACGGCAAGCATCTATGTCTTTTCCCGTACCCCCGGACGGATTCGATGGTATCTGGGAGAAATAACCGGTCTGGCCGGCGCTGCGCTGCTGTTTCAGATCATTCTTGTCGTGACTGCGGCAGTAACGGCCGCGCTTATGTACCCCTTTTATATAGATAAGGCCGGTGTGATTCTGGCTGTGTATCATATTATTCTTTATACATTATGGCTGTTTTCCATGTCGCTTATCATCAATCTGCTTGCCGTTTATCTGGGAAGCAATGCTGCTTTCTTTGTTGTCTGCGGCACGCAGCTGATTTTTACATCGCTTTTGATCTTTATTAACATGTTTGAAGAAAACAGGCCTTTTGTAACACGGTTTCTTAATCTGAATCCGATGGCGCATCTGGTAATCGGATGGCACAGCAGTGTTTTTCCGCTGCCTGACAAAACCATTCAGGCGCCTTATGAAGGACTTTATTTCGCGGTTTCCTTTCTGGTAACAGCAGGAACTGCTCTGGCGGCGGCTGTAACAGGGGCCTTTATCGTAAAACATCATGATTTTTTAACAGCTGATTCCGAGGGAGGTGTGTAGTATGAAACTAATTGCAGAAAAAATCAGTAAAACAATCAGAGGGAAAAAGATCTTATCAGAAATCAGCCTGGATCTGCAAAGCGGAAAGATCTATGGCTTCACAGGTCCTAACGGTTCCGGAAAGACCATGCTGTTCCGCGCTCTGTCCGGTCTGATGTCTGTTGATTCCGGAACAATCCGGTGGAACGGAAGAGTGCTTCGCCGGGATTTTTCCGTTCTGCCAGGCCTGGGAATCATTCTTGAAAATGTCAGCCTGTATCCAAATCTGACTGGTTTTCAGAATCTGAAATATCTGGCTGACATCAAAGGGAAAATTCATAGCAAAGAAATACGGGCTGCTCTGAACAGGGTCGGTCTTGACCCGGACGACAGAAGAACGTACAGGAAATATTCTCTCGGCATGAAACAGAGGCTTGCCATTGCGCAGGCCGTAATGGAAAAACCGGATGTCATTATGCTGGACGAACCGACAAATGGACTGGATGATGAAGGCGTGGAAATTGTCCGCCGGCTGATTCTGGAAGAAAAAGAAAGGGGCGCCCTGATCCTGCTTGCAAGTCATAACAGCAGTGATATCAGCCTTTTGACGGATATTGTATACCGGATCGACAATGGTACACTGCGTGAAGTAAAGAGAAAGGGGGAATCAAGATGAAAATGCGGATATTAACGGCAGTTACAATGGTCGTTCTTATAGGAGCTGCAGCGTTTGGCCTGGTAAAACGCCAGACTTATACCGATCTGTGCAGTGAGGAAAACTATCTTGACGGGCTGTATGTCGCTGAGGCCATATCACCCCTTACAGAAAACAGCTGCAGCGATCTTGAACAGGTACTTCCGGGTGTTCCCTATATCCTGCGTGTATCCCCGACCGGTGAGTTTGAGAATCTTTTTGCAACAAGCCGTCAGAAAGTACAGATAGAAGAGGTTTATGCCGGAAATGGGCTGCAGAAGGGGGATGAAATATATCTGACTTCCAGCCAGTGGAGAATTGTTGTTGAGCTTCAGCCTTCGGCTCTGGAGTGTTCCTTTGTTAATATAATGAAAGAAGGGAAGGAGTATCTGGTATTCTTAACGGAAAAGGTCAGAACAGAATCAGATGTCCTGCCGGTATACAGACTTTACAGCAATTCCATGATCACACCGGTTTTCTGCTATGAAAATATGGAAAATGTAATTATCCCCGTAGGGGAAGGCCCGACCTATGTACCTTATTCCCAGGTGAAGGATAATGAATTCTTTTCAGCGGATGAAGAAGGGCTGGCGGCCTGGAACAGCCTGAAACAGAAAATGCTGGCGGCTTATCCGAAATAGAAATGTTGTTGTGAATATAAACATCCGAATCTGCTGCAAATAAGTGCATTTTGCCGGAAATTATCATTTACAACCCGCCCTTCAGGCGTTATAATATGGTTTCGAAAGTATGTCGGGAAGCTGTATTTTCCGGACATAAGCCGGAAAACTATACGGTATAGAATAATGAATGATAATTTTACATTGGAGGAAGATGGAAGATGAAGAAAGTAGTAAAATTCGGCGGAAGCTCCCTTGCCAGTGCTGAGCAGTTTAAAAAGGTCGGGGATATTATCCGGAAGGATCCGTCCAGAAGATATGTGGTTCCCTCCGCGCCCGGTAAACGTTTTTCAGACGATACAAAGGTGACGGATATGCTGTACAGCTGTTATGCCGCGGCAGTGAAAGAGAAGAAGTTCACAGAGCTGCTTGACAAAATCAAAGAAAGATATCAGGAGATTATTGATGGTCTGGGACTTGACTTTTCTCTGGATGAAGACTTTGATATAATCCGGGTAAATTTCAGCAAAAAAATCGGACGGGATTACGCGGCTTCCCGGGGCGAATATCTGAATGGAAAGGTTATGGCGGCCTACCTGGGCTTTGAATTTGTGGATGCGGCAGAAGTCATCCGTTTCAATGATGACGGAACATTTAATGACGTTCTTACAAACGAACTGCTTTCAGCCAGACTGGCAGATATGGAAAACGCGGTTATCCCCGGATTTTACGGTGCAAAAGAAGACGGAACGGTTGTTACTTTCTCCAGAGGAGGATCTGACGTCAGCGGATCACTTGTAGCTCTGGCCGTAAATGCCGATCTGTACGAAAACTGGACAGACGTATCCGGATTTCTTATTGCGGATCCGAGAATTGTTAAGAAACCGAAATCCATCGAGACGATCACGTACAAAGAACTCCGTGAGCTGTCCTACATGGGTGCCAGCGTTCTTCATGAAGACGCCATTTTTCCTGTAAGAAAAGCCGGTATTCCGATTAACATTAAAAATACAAATGCTCCTCAGGATAAGGGCACGCTGATTGTCGAAGGAACCTGCCGTCAGTCAAAGTACACAATTACCGGAATTGCGGGAACAGACGGTTTTGTTGCCATAACAATTGAGAAAGCCATGATGAACTCCGAGATCGGATTCTGCCGCAAAGTACTGCAGGTATTTGAAGAGAACAATGTGTCTATAGAGCATATGCCTTCCGGTATTGATACAATGACAATCTTTGTACACAAAGATGTCTTTGAGGAAAAAGAGCAGAAAATTCTTGCGGAAATCCACAAGGCAGTAAATCCGGATCATATTGAACTGGAATCCGATCTGGCGCTGATTGCAATTGTAGGCCGGGGCATGAAGTCCACAAGAGGAACAGCCGGAAGGATCTTCTCAGCCCTTGCTCATGCACATATTAATGTAAAAATGATCGATCAGGGCTCCAGCGAGCTTAATATTATCGTAGGCGTGCGTCACGATGACTTCAAAAACGCGATCCGGGCTCTCTACGAAATCTTTGTTGTAACACAGATTTAACTGAATCGGACAGCCGCCTGCCCGGTATGGGGCAGGCAGTCAGGCAGATGTTTGCAATCTGCTTAACAGAAAGAAAATCCGAAATACACAACAGGAGAAAGGCGGCGGACAGTTTCATATGAATATTCTGTTCTTTTTAAAGCCAAAGAGCGAAACAGCATATATCTATGACTCCAGCACACTCAGGCAGGCGCTGGAATCCATGGAATATCATAAATATGCATCCATTCCCCTGCTGAACCGTCAGGGGGAATATGTAGGTACAATTACAGAAGGAGATATTCTCTGGGGAATCAAACGGTATACACATCTTAATCTGAAAGAAGCGGAAAACATTTTTATTAAGGATTTTCCCAGGAAAGCAGATTATGCTGCAGTATCGGCCGGCTCTGACATGGAAGATCTGATCCAGAAAGCAATGAATCAGAATTTTGTACCGGTTGTAGACGATGGCGGAAAATTTATCGGAATTATCACACGCCGCAGTATTATTGAATACTGCTATGAAAAGCTGAAAAAAATGGATAAAAACTCTTGACTGGATAAAAAGCAGTATGCTATACTACAACAGTATGCCGCACAATGAGGTTTTAAGTTCTGTCTATCTGGCAGACACCGTAATTGGCGAGTAATGATAATAGGAGGTGCCAT
>DWZZ01000041.1 GCA_019117305.1 Candidatus Mediterraneibacter merdigallinarum
GAGATGTTCAAACGCGACCGTTCCCGTATGAAAGATATTTATAAAAGGATGAATCTCTGCCCGCTGGGTTCCGGCGCGCTGGCGGGAACTACATATCCCCTTGACCGCGAATATACGGCAGAGCTTCTGGACTTTGACGGACCGACGCTTAACAGTATGGATTCCGTGTCAGACCGGGATTATCTGATCGAACTCCTGTCGGCCATGTCCACGGTGATGATGCATCTGAGCAGATTTTCCGAGGAAGTGATTATCTGGAACACCAATGAATACAAATTCGTGGAGATTGACGACGCTTACAGTACAGGCAGCAGCATTATGCCCCAGAAGAAGAATCCGGATATCGCAGAGCTGGTACGGGGTAAGACGGGAAGAGTGTACGGTGCTCTGATGTCCATGCTGACTACGATGAAAGGCCTTCCGCTGGCATATAATAAGGATATGCAGGAGGATAAGGAACTGGTCTTTGACGCCATTGATACGACGAAGGGATGCCTGGCGCTCTTTACGGGAATGTTAAAGACTATGAAGTTTAACTCAGCCCGCATGGAGGAGAGTGCAAAGCACGGATTCACCAATGCGACAGACGCGGCAGATTATCTGGTAAATCACGGGGTTCCTTTCCGCGACGCACATGGAATCGTGGGACGGCTCGTCCTCTATTGTATCGATAAAGGGATCGCGCTGGATGATATGAGCATGGAAGAGTTTAAGGCGATCTCGCCGGTATTTGAAGAGGATATTTATGACGCCATCAGTATGAAGACTTGCGTGGAGATGCGAAATACCATTGGAGCGCCGGGAAAAGCTGCGATGGAGAAAGTAATCAAGGCGGAGGAAGAATATCTGTCCGCTGAATAAGCATGGTATATAACTGAACAGGTACAATTTATAATAGAAAGGATGTAGAGAAGAAAATGGATCAGAAATTACGAGTAGGAATTTTGGGCGCAACAGGAATGGTGGGACAGAGATTTATCTCTCTGCTGGAGGATCATCCGTGGTTTGAGGTAGTGACAGTTGCTGCCAGCCCACGTTCAGCAGGTAAGACATATGAAGAAGCAGTAGGTGACCGCTGGAAAATGGATACTCCGATGCCTGAGGCAGTGAAAAAGCTTGTAGTGCTCAATGTAAACGATGTGGAGCATGTGGCATCTACAGTTGATTTTGTGTTCAGCGCAGTGGACATGAGCAAGGAAGAAATCAAGGCGATTGAGGAAGAATATGCAAAGACAGAGACTCCGGTCGTATCAAACAACAGCGCGCACCGCTGGACGCCGGATGTTCCGATGGTAGTGCCGGAGATCAATGCCGCTCATTTTGATGTGATTCCGGATCAGAAGAAACGTCTCGGCACAACGCGCGGATTTATTGCCGTAAAACCGAACTGCTCTATCCAGAGCTATGCTCCGTGCCTTGCAGCATGGAAGGAATTCGGACCGAAGGAGCTTGTTGTTACGACATACCAGGCAATCTCCGGCGCCGGAAAAACATTTAAAGACTGGCCGGAAATGGTTGGAAACATCATCCCGTTCATTGGCGGAGAGGAAGAGAAGAGTGAGCAGGAGCCGCTTCGTGTTCTCGGAAAAGTGGAGAACGGACAGATCGTTAAAGCACAACTTCCGAAGATCACATGCCAGTGTGTGCGGGTTCCGGTACTGAACGGTCATACTGCGGCTGTGTTCATCAATTTTGAGAAAAAACCGACGAAAGAACAGCTTATTGAGAAACTTGTAAACTTCAAAGGGTTCCCGCAGGAAGCAGAGCTTCCGAGCGCTCCGAAACAGTTTATCCAGTATCTGGAAGAGGACAACCGTCCGCAGGTAACCCTGGATGTAGATTATGAGAACGGTATGGGAGTATCCATTGGCCGTCTGAGAGAGGATACAATGTACGACTATAAGTTCATCGGCCTTTCCCACAATACAGTAAGAGGCGCGGCAGGCGGAGCGGTTCTGTGTGCGGAGGCTCTTACAGCGAAAGGGTATATTGCAAAAAAGTAATACGTGATAAGGAGGAAGAACATTAATTTCTTCCTCTTTTTTTTCTGACTTTCCTGTGGTAAAATGTCAAAATAGACGTTTAAAGAAAGAGGAGGCTGTCATTATGGGAATGACAATGACGCAGAAAATTCTGGCAGCTCATGCAGGGCTTGACTCTGTAGAGGCGGGCCAGCTGATCGAAGCAAAGCTTGATGTGGTCATGGCAAATGACATCACGGGCCCGATGGCTCTGCCGATCATTAAGCAGATGTCAGATCACGTGTTTGACAAAGATAAAGTAGTATTTGTTCCGGATCATTTTACACCGAACAAGGATATCAAATCAGCGGAGAACTCGAAGGCAATCCGTGAATATGCAAAAGAGCAGGGGCTGACCTGGTATTTTGAACAGGGCAAATCCGGCGTGGAGCATGCGATTCTTCCGGAAGCTGGAGTTGTGACAGCGGGTGAGTGCATTATAGGAGCAGATTCCCACACCTGTACATACGGTGCTCTCGGAGCGTTTTCCACAGGAATGGGAACGACAGATGTGGCAACCGGCATGGCAACCGGGGAGATCTGGTTTAAGGTGCCCAGCGCCATCAAGTTTGTACTGACAGGAAAACCTGGAAAATATGTCAGCGGTAAAGATATTATCATTCATATTATAGGAAAGATCGGTGTTGATGGAGCGCTTTACAAATCTATGGAGTTCACCGGAGACGGCATAGCTAATCTGTCCATGGACGACCGTTTTACAATGGCAAATATGGCAATCGAGGCAGGCGCAAAGAATGGAATCTTCCCTGTGGATGATCAGGCACTTGCATATATCGAAGAGCATTCAAAGAAACCATACACGATCTACGAGGCAGACGAGGACGCCCAATATGACGAAGTGATCACGATCGATTTGTCTGAGGTCCGTCCGACAGTGGCGTTCCCGCATCTTCCGGGAAATGCAAAGACCATTGATGAGATCGAGGTAATGGAGCCGGTCAAGATCGATCAGGTTGTGATCGGATCATGTACAAATGGACGTATGGAAGATATGAGAAAAGCCGCGGCGATACTGAAAGGTCATACGGTACATCCTGATGTGCGCGTGATGATCGTACCGGCGACACAGAAGATCTATAAACAATGTATCGAAGAGGGGCTTCTGGAAATTTTCGTAGATGCCGGATGCGCGGTAAATACACCGAGCTGCGGCCCGTGTATGGGCGGTCACATGGGTGTTATGGCGGCAGGAGAGAAATGCGTTTCTACTACGAACCGAAACTTTGTCGGACGTATGGGACATGTGGATTCTTTGATCTACCTGGCATCGCCTGAGGTGGCGGCTGCAAGTGCGATCGCAGGCTGCATCGCAAATCCTGAGAAAGTGGGTGGCATGTAATGAAGGCGAAAGGACATGTTTTTAAATACGGGGACAATGTGGACACGGACGTGATCATCCCGGCAAGATATCTGAATTCCTTTGACGCACAGGAACTGGCAAGCCATGCCATGGCAGATATCGATCCGGATTTTGTGAAGAAAGTACAGCCGGGCGACCTGATCGTTGCCAACAAGAACTTCGGCTGCGGCTCTTCAAGGGAGCATGCGCCGCTCTGCTTAAAGACAGCCGGCGTGAGCTGCATAATTGCAGAGACATTCGCACGTATTTTTTACCGCAACGCAATCAATATCGGTCTTCCGATCATTGAGTGCCCGGAGGCTGCAAAAGGCATTGAGGCAGGAGATGAGGTGGAAGTAGATTTTGACAGCGGTAAGATCTACAATCTGACAAAAGGCACCGAGTTCCAGGGGCAGGCGTTCCCGGAATTTATGCAGAAACTGATCGCGGCAGGCGGACTTGTCAATTATACAAATAATAAAAAGAATAAATAAGACAGATAAAAAAGGGATGCTGTGCAGGGAGGAAACGGTTTCCGCCTGTGCGGCACCCCTTTTGTGGCATATCTGTGAAAGGAAAAGTTATGGAAAAGGATAAACAGGAAAAGGGCGCGTATACAGTGCTCGAGAGCGGAAAAGGAAAAGCCTCGGCGCTGCTTCCGATCGGTGTGTTCCTTATTATTTTTCTGGGAGCGGGAATTGTATTTCGGGATTTTTATGCGATGCCGGCAATCGTCGCATTCCTGATCGCGCTGTTTGTGGCGTTTCTGCAGAACAGGAAAATAAGTTTTGATGATAAGATGAGGCTTATTGCAAAAGGCGTGGGCGAAGAGAATATCATCACAATGAGTCTTATTTTTCTCTGCGCGGGAGGCTTTTCCGGAGCTGTGAGCGCGGCGGGCGGTGTGGACAGCACAGTCAACCTCGGTCTGTCCCTGATACCGGCTCATTTTATTGTGGCAGGACTTTTTATTATCAGCTGCTTCATTTCGGTTTCCATGGGGACTTCGATGGGAACGATAGCTGCGCTTGCTCCGATAGCTGTAGGAGTCAGCGAAGGGGCAGGGTTCCCGCTGGCGGTATGCATTGCAGCTGTAGTCTGCGGGGCAATGTTTGGGGATAATCTTTCTATGATATCAGATACAACGATCGCGGCAGTTAAGACACAGGGGTGTGAGATGAAAGACAAGTTTAAAGCTAACTTTCTGATCGTACTGCCGGCAGCTGTTATTACGGTTATTTTCTTCTGGTTCATAACAAGAAATATGAGTTATGACATTGCCAGCGCTGATTATAACCTGCTTCAGGTGATACCGTATCTGGTGGTTTTGATCGGGGCTTTAATTGGGATCAATGTATTTGTTGTGCTGATCGCAGGAACCGTACTTTCGCTTGTTGTCGGCGTAGGAACAGGCACGATCGCTCTGTCGGAAATGTTTACTGTTGTCGGCGACGGTGTTGTTTCAATGTACGATATTACGGTTATTTCCATTATCGTGGCATGTATCGTATCTCTTGTCCGCGCAAATGGAGGTATCCATTTTGTCCTGAATCTGATCAAGAGCAGGATACACGGAAAGAAAGGAGCTCAGGCCGGCATAGCTGCTCTGGCACTTCTGGTAGACCTGTGTACTGCAAATAATACAGTAGCGATCGTAATGTCAGGGCCTATTGCAAAGGAGATCAGTGATGAATTCGGCGTGGATCCGAAAAGATCCGCATCGCTTCTGGATATATTTACGTCAGTAGGGCAGGGACTGATCCCGTACGGAGCGCAGCTCCTCTCGGCAGCAACGCTTACCGGCCTGACGCCGTTTGATATGATTCCTTATCTGATCTATCCGGTGCTGATGGCAGTGTGCGGTATTGCGGCTATTATAATTTCCCGGAACTGATCCGGTCAGGCCATGTGGGGAAGCGGCGTTGCCTATGGACACGGCCCAGTTACCTGTGCTATAATTCATGGCAGTAACAAGAGGTGTTTCCGGAAATGTACATATCCGGAAGGACTTAAAAAAGAAAAAAGAGGTTGAAAGAATGAATCTACTATATAAGAGTACAAGAAGTGCAGATAAGACGGTTACCGCCTCAGAGGCTATTCTCAAAGGCCTGGCAGATGACGGCGGCCTGTTTGTTCCGGAATATATCCCGAAGCTGGATGTGACGATGGATGAGCTGAAGGCTATGTCCTATCAGGAGACAGCATATGCTGTAATGAAACAGTTCCTGACAGATTTTACAGAGGAAGAATTAAAACATTGTATTAGCAGCGCTTACGACTCCAAGTTTGATACGGAAGTAATCGCGCCTCTTGTAAAAGTAGGAGATACGTACCATCTGGAGTTGTTCCACGGCGCGACGATCGCGTTTAAGGATATGGCTCTTTCCATTCTGCCTCATCTGCTGACAACAGCAGCAAGGAAAAATCATGTGACTAATGAGATCGTGATTCTTACAGCGACTTCAGGAGATACGGGGAAAGCTGCACTGGCGGGATTTGCAGACGTGCCGGGGACGAAGATTATCGTGTTTTATCCCAAGGGAGGCGTAAGCCGTGTGCAGGAGCTGCAGATGGTGACTCAGAAAGGCGATAATACATCTGTTGTTGCAATCCACGGGAATTTTGATAACGCCCAGAGTGGTGTAAAAGCAATTTTTGAAGATAAAGAGCTGGAAAAGGAACTGGCAGATGCGGGGTATCAGTTTTCGTCCGCCAACTCAATCAATATCGGCCGTCTGGTTCCTCAGGTTGTGTATTATGTTTATGCATATGCAAAACTTCTGGAAAACGGAGAAATCAGTTCCGGTGAAGAAATCAATATAACAGTTCCTACGGGCAACTTTGGCAATATTCTTGCCGCATACTATGCGAAGCAGATGGGTGTGCCGGTCGGGAAGCTGATTTGTGCATCCAATGAGAACAAAGTACTGTT
Organism: Candidatus Mediterraneibacter merdigallinarum; assembly: GCA_019117305.1. GTDB lineage: Bacteria > Bacillota > Clostridia > Lachnospirales > Lachnospiraceae > Mediterraneibacter > Mediterraneibacter merdigallinarum. The sequence goes on from DWZZ01000041.1 coordinate 6,314, forward strand.
CGATTTCTTTCAGACAGGTGTATATGATAAGAATCGTGAGTTCATCCTGACATCATCTCCCTCCATGGATATTCTGATTTCCAGTAATCTGGAGAGACTGATTTATACTATCGCAGGACAGGATTCAGAGAAAAATTCCCGGCTGATGACCCGGCTTAAGGAGACAGGGGCTTATGAAATTACACCGGAAATGCGGGAGAGGCTGGCGGATTTTGCAGGAGGATTTGCAACAGAAAAGGAAACGGCAGAAACCATCCGTACAACGTATGAGCGTACAGGATATGTGATGGATACACACACGGCTGTGGCGGCAAGTGTTTGCGCGCGCTATCGTGCGGATCACAGTGACGGCAGGAAATATCTGGTGGCATCCACTGCCAGTCCATACAAATTTATTCACAGCGTTATGACGGCAATTGATAATAAATATGCCGACACAGATGAGTTTGAACTGGTTGATGAACTGAGCCGGATCTCAAATACGGAGATTCCGAAAGCTATCGAAGAGATCAGGAACGCAGATATTCGTCACAGGAAAGAATGCGATGCGGATCAGATGAAAGAAACCGTGAAAGAGATTCTCGGAGTGTAAGGAGCAGACTATGGATAGTAGTATATGGGGAATTATAAGTATTGTTGTACTCGCATGCGGGCTGTACGGCCTTCATGGATTCACTGTATTGAAGAAAGGCGGAATGCCGAATCTCTCCATGCTTATGGGGCAGGAGTATGAGAAGGCGAAACCGGAGGTGAGAGAGGAGTTTCTTCAGAAATCGGCGCCGATTCTGCTGCTCTTTTCTCTTTCATGTACAGTTTACGGAGTAGTGGACTTTGTGCACTGTTATGTATACAGCATGCCTTTGGCGGATACAGCTGCAAGTATGTTGTTTATTGTAGTGCTCATTGTGTTTGCGATATACACATCAAAAATGCGGAGGAAATATTTTTGAAAAAGCTTAATTGCTGTAAAACAGCTGCTCCGGTTCTGGATGAAGCGGGAGAGTGGGATAAACTTATTGAGGCTGCGTTTCACGCCAGGGAGAATTCCTACAGTCCATATTCGAAGTTTCGCGTAGGCGCGGCGCTTCTCTGTGAAAGTGGTGAAATATATACCGGGTGTAATATAGAAAACCGGGCTTATGGTCCGACTAATTGCGCGGAGCGGACTGCGTTTTTTAAAGCAGTATCCGAAGGAAAACGGATATTTACTGCGATTGCCATAGTGGGCGGAGAAGCAGAACCGGTGTGGTGTTATCCCTGTGGTGTATGCCGGCAGGTGATGGCAGAGTTCTGTTCGCCGGACACATTTCAGGTTATATGCGCGAAAGCAACGGATGAGTACCGCGTTTTTACACTCGGGCAGCTTCTTCCGGAAATGTTTTGACAGATGTGGAATGTGAAGCAATTAACAAGCAAATTGCATAAAACATCCTCTGATAGTGTAAAAATATATAAAATCAATAGTTAAAATTAATAAAAATGCAGGATTCAAGAAAGAATCCTGCATTTTTTCCTTGTCCATCCCGCATTTTAGAAGGAGTAGCCCGGCATAAATGAATGTGAAATATTTACAACTTTCAAGTAATGGAAAAATTTTTGTTGATTTTTTGTCAGTTATTCTGTATAATGAGGGCATATTGGAGATTGCGGCATAAATTTCCATGATACATTTTAGAAAGAGAGAGGTAGAAGAGGTATGGCAAATATTGATTTAACTCAGTATGGCATTACAGGAACTACGGAAATCGTTCACAATCCTTCCTATGAGATGTT
>DWZZ01000042.1 GCA_019117305.1 Candidatus Mediterraneibacter merdigallinarum
AGAATAAAATTGTATGTGGATACAATAAAGAGGAGGAATTAACTCATGAACAAAACAGAATTAGTAGCAGCAGTTGCAGAGAAAGCTGAAATTTCCAAGAAAGATTCTGAAAAGGCTCTGAAAGCGTTTGTCGATGTTGTAACAGAGCAGCTGAAAGCCGATGATAAAGTACAGCTCGTTGGATTTGGTACTTTCGAGGTAAGCAAAAGAGCAGCAAGAGAAGGAAGAAACCCGCAGACAGGCAAGACTATGAAGATCGCTGCCTGCAAGGCGCCGAAGTTCAAAGCAGGAAAGGCTTTAAAGGATGCAATTAACTAGTCTGCTTTTTCCATGAGAAAATGAATCGGACATTTTGTTTATTGAGAGGACAGGCACTTACGATGCAGAGGACATTGTAAGTGCCTTTTCTGACTCTGTTTTTTCGGGAGGTGAAAAGATGAGGCTGGATAAATATCTGAAGGTCTCCAGGCTGATTAAACGCAGAACCGTAGCAAACGAGGCGTGTGATGCGGGGCGTGTCTGCGTAAATGGCAAACAGGCGAAGGCGTCTGTTAATGTAAAAGAAGGCGACATTATTGAAATTCAGTTCGGAAATAAAGCGGTTAAGGCAGAAGTACTGAAGATTCAGGAGACAACGAAAAAAGAAGACGCAAAAGACATGTTTCGTTATCTGTAACAGAAAGATATCCTGATTCCGGTCAGCAGGCATAAGCTGAAACAACCTTTCATATACATAAGAACAGGTGCTGTAAGAAGTACCGGGGGAGGTGCGTATATGGAGGAACAGCGGATCGCAAAGACACATAAACTTGTGGTAAATAACCGGAAAACAAGCACAGTTACAGGGGTTCTGGATGTGCTTTCTTTTGACCTGAATGAAATTCTTCTGGAGACGGAGCAGGGAATGCTGATGGTGAAGGGGACTGATCTTCATGTTAACCGGCTGAGTGTGGAGAAAGGGGAGGTGGATCTGTCGGGGAATATCGACAGTGTCGCCTATTCCAGTATAAACCAGGCCGGACGGCAGAGTGAAAGTTTCCTCTCCCGGCTGTTTAAATAATAGGAGAACTCCATGATTGGAATTGGCAGTGAAGCATTGATTTTTCTATATGCGGTGCTGGGAGGCATGGCAGTGTTTTCAGCATACTGTGTTCTGATCTGCTTCCGGCGCATCATAAAACATGGCAGAGCCTTAACCGGGCTTGAGGATATTCTGTTCTGGATCGGCGCCAGCGGATTTATTTTTAAGCAGATGTACGACACTACATATGGGAGTATAAGATGGTATTTTATACTTGGTGTTGTATCAGGAGCGGCGCTGGGATTCGGCCTGCTTTGTCTGGAGAGAAAATTACAGGTAAAGTTTAAGAAAAGCCTTGAAAAGTACAGGAAAAGAAGATAGAATGTTTTTTAACGGGGAGCAAAAAAAGGGATTAATAAGTGGGTGAATTGTATGAGTAAAAGAAAAGGGACAGGCCGGCAGCGGAGCAGGAAAAGACGTTCCGGATTCAGCCGGTACAAAAGAAGCGTTCTGATGATCTGTACGGTTCTTGTTTTCCTTTCCGGTGTACTTGCAGTGAATTCTCTGAGACTTCAGGCGAAGAATGCTGAGTATATCGAGCAGGAGGAGGAACTGCAGTCTCAGATAGACGATGAAAAGAAACGTTCGGAAGAAGTGGCGGCATTTCGGGAATATGTTAAGACAGATGACTATGTCAAAGAAACAGCTGAAGAAAAGTTAGATCTTGTTGATCCGAACGAGATTATTTTTAAGCCGGCGGAATGACAGATGCGGATCCGTGCGGAAATTTGTATGAAAAAATAAGAATTACCAATGAAGACTCCAGGAGAAGTTCTCCTGGAGTCTTCTGTTTTTGAAGGGAGACTATAGAGTTATGAGCGATGGACAGGCACTCCACAGCAGCCCCTATGTGGAGCAGATTGAAAAATATGCACATTCACTGAAACAGCTGTCTCAGACATTTCTCGGACTTGAGGAAAAACGACAGGCATTTTCTGACGAGGAAATAGAAGCCATGTTTTCCCGCGTTCGTCAAAAAGTGTGCGGCAAATGTGAAAAATGCGGCTGGTGCTGGGGCGAAAATTTTGTCCATACGTACCAGATGGGCTATGAAATTCTTTCTGCGGTGGATCATTATGGAAATGAACTGAATACAGAGACAAAACGGAAGCTGATGCAGAGGTGTATTATGGCGCCGCGGTTTTTAAGAGAGATGCTGGAGGGATTTCATGACGCACGGCAGAATATGATATGGGTAAACCGAATGGTCAGAAGCCGTGAGGGGTGCGCCATACAGATGGATACTTTTGCGGATATGATACAGAGTACGGCGAAAGAGCTGGAAAGCAGCATTTTTACAGATGAGAGGCTGGAGAAAAAGATCGGCGCAGCACTCCGGAAGAAAGGAATCCGGATGCTGTATACAAATTTTTTTATGACACAGGCAGGCAGGTATGAGATTCAGGTTACGGCAAGAACAATGAAAAATCAGAAGATTTCCACAAAAGAAATTGCGAAGGCCGTATCTGACGCAGCGGGGCGAAGGCTGATTCTGCAGAGCGGCACAGCCCAGGTTATAGGGAAACATTATATGACGGTGGTATGTCAGGAGGGGCCGGCTTATTATACTATGCAGGGGGCGGCGCGTATCGGGAAAGGATGCAGCCAGATATCCGGCGATAATTTTGCCATGCTGGAACTGCCGGGAGGAAGGCAGGGGGCGGCGCTTTCAGATGGAATGGGTTCAGGAGAAGAGGCGTGCCGGGAGAGCACCCTGGTCATTGAACTGCTGGAAGAGCTGCTGGAAGCCGGTTTTCCGGTGAAAACGGCAATTCAGATGATCAATACAACACTGGTTATGGGGAGGGAAGAGATCCATTATTCTACAGTGGATATGACAATTTTTGATCTTTATACAGGAGAATGCGAGATTATCAAAGCCGGGGCATCATCTACGTTTATAAAAAAGAAAGATGAGGTAGAGCATTTGAGTTCCACCAGTCTGCCGATCGGGGTGATGAATTCTATAGAAATAGATTCGGTGAAAAGAAAACTGTCTGCCGGAGATTTTGTGATTATGGTGACGGATGGAGTACTGGACGCGCTGCCTGTAGGCGAGCAGGATCTGCTCCTGGAAACAATTATTCAGGGGAGTACAATTGCCAATCCAAAAGAAATGGCCCACCATGTTCTGGAACAGGTGCTTGCCTGGACGGGAAAAGAACCGGCTGATGATATGACCGTGCTGGCGGTGGGAATATGGGAGTGCTGATGCGCCGGAAGGAACCGGGCCCTCCGGAGAACGGCTTTGCAGCTGCATTTTGTACAGGAACGCGGGCTTTACATTTTGGCATGAATTGGGTATAGTTTACATATGATGAGAAATATAGAAGAAAAGGCAGAGGCTCTGATTCGGAAATATAATATGATAGAAGAAAATGATGTGGTCATTGCAGGCGTATCGGGTGGTGCGGATTCGGTATGTCTGCTTTTTGTGCTTTGTGCATTGAAGGAAAAGTATGATTTTTCGATCAGAGTCTGCCATGTGAATCATGGTCTCAGAGGCGCGGACGCGGATGCGGATGAACAATTTGTAAAAGAACTGTGCCGGAAGTTAAATGTTCCCTGCAGAGTTTTTCACAGAGATGTGGAATTAATTGCCAGAAAAAGGAAACAATCTCCTGAGGAGGCGGGGCGTATGGTCCGCCGGGAAGCTTTTGAGATTATGTGCCGGGAGGAAGGAGGAACCAGAATTGCAGCGGCTCATCACTGTGATGATAATGCGGAGACAATACTTCTGAATCTTGCGAGAGGAACAGGAATCCGGGGCCTGTGCGGCATAAGGCCGGTATACGGGAAATGGATCCGGCCGCTGCTGGGAGTTTCCAGAGGGGAAATTGAATCTGCGCTGTCAGAGGAAGGAATTTCCTGGCGCAGAGATATGAGCAATGAAGATGATATCTATACAAGAAACAGAATCCGTCACCATATTCTGCCGTCTCTTCAGACACAGGTCAATCCGGAGACTGTGCGGCATCTGAATGAACTGTCACGGCAGGCGCAGGAAGTCTGGGATTATATTTCATGGGGAGTGGAGAATGCATGGAAGCGGTGTGTGATCTTCCCTCCGGATGGAGAGCCGGTTCCTGAGATACGGGAAGTATTTTTCCGGACAGAGATGCCTGCTGTTCAGAAACAGCTTATTCACAGATGTATCTGTACAGCAGCGGGAAAAAACAGAGATGTGGAGGCAGTCCACGTGGAGGCGGTTCTGCAGCTGTTTGACAGACAGGCAGGGAAAAGGATCAGCCTTCCTTTTGGAGTAACGGCATACCGAACTTATGAGGGTGTGCTTCTGAAAAAGGACATCCCGGAAAAAGGGGGAGAAGAGTCTGCCCGGGGAGATGAGGGAAGAGACTCTCCGGCTTCACGCGGAGAAGATAAAGAGATCGAAGAGACGAGGGTCGGAGAAACAGAACTGAAAATACCGGGAGAGACCAGGATTCCCGGAACACCTTTCCGTATATGCTGCCGGGTGTATGAACGCAGACCGGATAATTCCGCGCCGTACGGCGGAGAGGAAGACAGAGAGATCCGGATCCCGCAAAAAAGTTACACGAAATGCTTTGACTATGATATAATAAAACATACCGCTTTTGTGAGAAAAAGGCGTCCGGGAGATTATCTTATTATCAGCAGGAACGGGGGCAGACAGAAACTGAAATCTTACTTTATCAATGAAAAAGTTCCCCGCCCGGAGCGCGACCGGATATTTCTGATTGCGGACGGAAGTCACGTTATGTGGATTCCGGGCATGAGGATGAGCGCCTGGTATCAGATCAGCAAAGAGACAAAGAGGATTCTTGAGATAAAGATAACGGAGGAAAAAGAAAATGGCAGAGACGATCAGAGTTCTGATTCCCGAGGAGAAAGTGGATCAGAGAATTGAAGAACTGGGAAAAAAGATCAGTGAAGATTATGCGGGCAGGCAGATTCACATGATCTGTATTCTTAAGGGCGGCGTATTTTTCATGTGCGAACTGGCCAAGAGGATTACGGTTCCGGTATCACTGGACTTTATGTGCGTGGGCAGCTACGGCGACGGGACGAAGTCCAGCGGAGTGGTGCGCATCGCAAAAGATCTGGATGAATCTATTGAGGATAAAGAAGTGCTTATTGTAGAAGATATTGTTGATTCGGGCAATACGCTTTATTATCTGATGGATGTGCTTAGAAAGAGAAATCCTGCGAGTATCCGTCTGTGTACGCTTCTTGATAAGCCGGACCGCAGGGTAAAAGACGTGAAAGCCGATTACCTGGGCTTTGAGATACCGGATGAGTTTGTAGTGGGATACGGACTTGACTATGCCCAGAAATATAGAAATCTTCCCTACATCGGCGTGGTGGAAGGAGTGGAATAGGAAGGAGTTAAACAGCATTGAATAACAGCAGAAAATACAGAGGCACAAGCGGCCCGGCCATTATTATGTTTATTGTTATTGTGGCCGCCGTACTCTGGATGGCAAGCCAGCTTCAGATGCATCAGCAGGAGATGACATGGAGCGAGTTTGTCTCAGAAGTAGAGGATGACAATGTGACGGACGTATATATTGAGCAGAGCAGAGCTGTGCCGACCGGTATTGTTACCCTTGAACTTAAGGACGATAATTCCACAAGAAAAGTGAATGTTTCAAATGTGGAGGAAGTAGAGGCATTCTGTGATGAAAATGGCCTGTCATACCGGCTGGAACCGGTTCCGCAGGAGTCTGTTTTAAGTACGGTCCTGCTTCCTGTACTTATTACAATGGGCGGAATTGCCCTGATCTTCTTCCTGATGAACCGTCAGGGCGGAGGAGCCAATGCAAAGGCCATGAACTTTGGAAAGAGCCGCGCAAAGATGTCCGGACAGAACGAGATTAAGGTGACTTTTGCGGACGTGGCCGGACTGAAAGAAGAAAAGGAAGAACTGGAGGAGATTGTGGATTTTCTTAAGTCTCCGAAAAAGTATGTACAGGTAGGAGCAAGGATTCCGAAAGGCGTTCTGCTGGAGGGACCTCCGGGAACCGGTAAGACGCTGCTTGCCAAGGCGGTAGCCGGAGAAGCGGGAGTGCCGTTTTTCAGTATTTCCGGTTCGGATTTTGTGGAAATGTTTGTAGGCGTAGGAGCATCCCGTGTAAGAGATCTGTTCCAGGATGCAAAGAAAAATGCGCCCTGCATTGTGTTTATTGATGAAATTGACGCGGTAGCCAGACGGAGAGGCAGCGGTCTGGGCGGCGGACATGATGAACGAGAGCAGACTTTGAACCAGCTTCTTGTGGAAATGGATGGGTTTGGAGTCAATGAGGGAATTATTGTCATGGCTGCTACAAACAGGAAAGATATCCTTGATCCGGCTATTCTGCGCCCGGGACGTTTTGACAGAAATGTAATTGTGGGACGCCCGGATGTAGGCGGAAGAGAGGAGATTCTTAAAGTTCACTCCAAGAATAAACCGCTTGGTGACGATGTGGATCTGAAACAGATCGCACAGACCACGGCCGGTTTTACCGGGGCGGATCTGGAGAATCTGCTTAATGAAGCGGCGATTATCGCGGCAAAGGAAAACAGAATCTATATTCAGCAGCAGGATATCCGGCATGCTTTCGTAAAAGTAGGGATCGGACCGGAGAAAAAAAGCCGTATTGTATCGGATAAGGAACGTCGGATTACAGCTTACCATGAGTCAGGGCATGCGATTCTCTTCCATGTACTGCCTGATGTGGGCCCGGTATACAGTGTGTCCATTATACCTACAGGCGGAGCGGGAGGATACACAATGCCTCTTCCCGAGCAGGATGATATGTTCAATACTAAAGGACATATGCTCCAGGAGATTACGGTGGCTCTGGGCGGACGTGTTGCGGAAGAAGAGATTTTCGATGATATAACTACCGGGGCTTCTCAGGATATTAAGCAGGCGACGGCCATTGCAAAGTCCATGATTACAAAATTCGGTATGTCTGAGAGACTGGGTCTGATTAATTATGATAATGACAGTGATGAGGTATTTATCGGACGTGATTTCGGGCATACATCGAGAGGATACGGCGAAAAAGTTGCCGGAACAATTGATGAGGAAGTGAAGCGGATCATAGATGAGTGCTATGAAAAAGCACGTGCGATACTGAAAGAATATCACGACGTTCTGGATGCATGCGCACAGCTTCTGCTGGAGAAAGAAAAAATAACGAGAAGTGAATTTGAGGCACTGTTCGGGAATTGTGGAGCGGATGCGGATTAGCGTCCGCTCCTTATGCCGTCAAAATGCGGCAGAGGTTGTTTTAACTTAAAAGTGAGGAGGCTGAGATATATGAACAGGGAGGCGCTGTTTTGTGACGGCACGAAGGATTATGTGATCCCGCCGGAGCCGGAAGAAAATGAAAAAATTCTTCTGCGGTTCCGTACAGCCCATAATGATGTGGAAGAGGTAAATATTCTGACAGGCGGCAGAAGCTATGCCATGTGGAAAACGCACTGCAGGGGAGAGTTTGACTATTACGAAATTGTCTGTCAGCTGGGAAACCAGCCTTTTGAATACATGTTTGAGATAAAAAAAGGAGAACAGATCTGCTATTATAACCGGTGCGGCGTATGTGAAAGCGAAGAAAATTATTATGCTTTCAAAATCGTCCCCGGGTTCTCTACACCGGAGTGGGCAAAGGGTGCTGTAATGTACCAGATTTTTGTTGACCGCTTTTACAATGGCGATCCTGACAATGATGTAGAGGACAGAGAATACATATATATCGGTTCGCCCAGTACAAAGATAAAAGACTGGAACCAGCCCCCGGCAGAAATGGATATTCACAATTTTTACGGCGGAGATCTGCAGGGGGTGATGGATAAGCTGGATTACCTTCAGGATCTGGGCGTTGAAGTGATTTACTTTAACCCGCTCTTTGTCTCGCCGTCCAATCATAAATATGATATTCAGGACTACGATTACATAGATCCGCACTATGGAAAGATCGTAGCGGACGGCGGCGATGTGCTTCCGGAAGGTGCAAGAGACAATATAAACGCCACAAAATATCAGAAGCGTACCGGAGATATCCGCAACCTGGAGGCAAGCAATCAGCTTTTTGCGGATCTTGTATCAGAGATGCATAAACGGGGCATGCGGGTGATTATAGACGGAGTATTCAATCACTGCGGCTCTTTTAATAAATGGATGGACAGGGAAAGAATCTACGAACAGCAGCCGGAATATCCAAAAGGAGCGTATGTCAGCAAGGATAGTCCGTACAGAGATTATTTTCATTTCTTTGATCAGAGAGACGAGGCCTGGCCGTACAACAAAAGCTATGACGGCTGGTGGGGACATGACACGCTTCCGAAATTGTCTTATGAAGATTCACCGGAACTTGAGCAATATATAATGGACATAGGAAAGAAATGGGTTTCTCCTCCTTACAATGTTGACGGATGGCGGCTGGATGTGGCGGCTGACCTGGGATGCAGTAACGAGTACAATCATATGTTCTGGAAGCGCTTCAGGAAAGAGGTGAAAAGCGCCAATCCGGATGCGCTGATTCTTGCAGAGCATTATGGAGATCCTGTGGAATGGCTGCAGGGAGACGAGTGGGACAGTGTAATGAACTATGACGCATTCATGGAGCCGCTGACCTGGTTCCTCACCGGAATGGAGAAACACAGTGATGAGCGAAGGACAGACCTGTGGGGGAATCCGGATAATTTTGTCGGAACAATGCGCCATTTTATGGCAAGCATGCTGACGCCGTCTCTTCAGGTTGCCATGAATCAGCTTTCAAATCATGACCACTCCCGGTTCCTGACCCGCACAAACCATATTGTGGGGAGGGCTCACCAGGTGGGAGTAAAAGCGGCAGAAGAAGGAATTAATCATGCGGTAATGCGGATTGCCGTGACTGTTCAGATGACATGGATAGGATCTCCGACCATTTACTACGGAGACGAAGCCGGATTATGCGGCTTTACAGATCCGGACAACAGAAGAACCTATCCCTGGGGCAAAGAGAATAAAGGACTTTTGGAATTTCACAAAGAGATGATCCGCATCCATAAAACAGAAAAACCGCTTCGAAAAGGATCCATTAAGCTGCTCAAGGCAGAGAAAAATTTCCTTGCATATGCAAGGTTTCAGGGAGAGGAACAGATCATTGTTATACTGAACAACAGTAAAGATCTGATGCAGAACGTTACAGTTCCGGTCTGGTATGCCGGAGTGCCGAAAGAAGGAAGAATGAAACAGCTCATTTATTCCTATGAGGAAGGATATACTGTAGATTACAGCGAATACATTGTAGAAAACGGCGAGATTATCTTAAATATCGGCAGACATTCCGCGATTGTACTCAAACCCGTAAAAACAACAGATCCGTTTTCCCGTTGATGAAATTCGGATTTGTCGAAGTGAACTTCCGGTATTGAAAAAGGAA
>DWZZ01000043.1 GCA_019117305.1 Candidatus Mediterraneibacter merdigallinarum
AGTCTGGAAAGGCTGCTGCGTCCGGCAGGGCTGGAATTTCACCATCTGATTGACTGCAAGGCATATGTATATCTGTGGAAAAACCATCCTCTGGCTGCCGAGCCGTCCATCTGCTTCCGGCAGCTGGAGGAATATCCGTGCCTGGCGTTTGAACAGGGAGACAACAGCTCTTTTTATCTTGCGGAGGAGATCCTCGCCACAAATGAGTATCCGAGGATTATCCGCGCAAATGACAGGGCGACCATGCTGAATCTGATGGTGGGCCTGAACGGATATACGCTCTGCTCCGGCATTATCTGCGAAGAACTGAACGGCAATGAGTTTGCGGCGGTTCCCTTTCAGGACGACGAGGAAAACCACAACAGCGTTATGGAGATCGGCTACATTGTCAGGAAAAATACGATCCTCAGCAAAATGGGAGAGATGTATCTGGATGCGCTGAAGCGGTATCTGGATATCCGGGAATAATTCTCAATTATAAAAGATCTGATTGACAGATTCTGTAAATTATTCATATTATTATTACAGCCGTGTGATCACGGCTTCTTTTTTGATCAAAGGTTAGCAAAGGATAACTCCAGACTTTAAGAGCCAGGATTCCCGTTCCGAAAAGGGATTGCTGGAGGAATATATCCGCTTTGGCGGGTTCCCCATCATTGCTTTGGGCAGGTATGACGAGCAGAGCGCCTATCAGATTGTCAATGGCGTCTACCATGGAGTTCCGGTGACCGCTGTCCTCCAGGCATACAGTATCTGTCAGATCCAGCCGAATCCCGGCTTCTCAGATGACAATAACTATTTGAAAAATACATTCGCCGAAGAATCACATCTGGATCTGTTCAGGGATCTGCTGGAACAGAATGTCATCACCGCAGACGGAAAGGACATAACAGAGCTGGTAGAGACGGCGGTAAAATGGCTGAAAGAGAATTCATTCTGAAGCAGGATGTATCAGACATAAAAAGAATAATCGATTCGGATGGCCGGAGGCCATCCGAATGGTAAAGAAGAGAAAATAAGAAGTGCAGGAAGTACATTTGAGGGATGCCTATGTTTATCTATTTTTACAGTATATTTGCTGTCATATCAGTCTCAAAACTTGATCAGAGTATTTATAGTTTCAAAACTGGCATTCTATAAATAGGAATCAACCTGAATTTTATAGACGTTTTGCAATAGTACCCCAAGTTTCTTTTGTTAAAAAACTTTCCTCGGCCACGGTTTCCATTTCCTTGAATCGAGCCCAGGGGATGCTAAATGAAAGTATTTCACCGCTTATGCACTTTCTTGCTGATGGATCTGTCAGCCCAATAAAACATTTCTGATTTGTGTTTTCCGCTGAAAATGGGAATAATATAGATTGCGCGCATCCTCCGCCAAAAGTTACAGAGGTATTGTCTATGCTTTTCCTGTCAAAATTAGATAGGGTCACAAGACCTGAGAGCTGATCGGCATTTACTAAGAAAATAACACCATCCAGGGCTTCTTTAGTCTCTGAATCAACACTGCAAAGTGGTGTAAATATGAGGTAAGTATCCGTTCGGTATTCCGGTATTGATTTAATATAGTTCAATGCCAATTCGGGGGTTCTTCTGTAGAATTCGCCTTCTTTTGGCCCTCTTCCACCAATAGACAAAAAATATTCGATTTCGCCTGTTTCAAACGGCTCAATCCCTGTTCCTGCGCGTCCGCCTTTGCACACGACGGTTTTGTCAGAAAATGCTGCTGTTATGCCCTTATTAGCAGAGGCGTTAAGCATGGCGACAACACAGCCCCATTTACCCTCTTTGAATTGAACTGCATTTTCCGGGCATTTGTTTGTACGGTACACAGCAACAGGATTGTTGTGAAGCTTAAGCAATGAAGCAATTTTGCTTTCCATTTTCCTCCTCATGCAATCAGCCTAACCATAGCAATTATTCGCTATGTCTTTTCAATTCTGATTTGTTGTTTATTGACAATTTGGTGTTTGTCCGTGATTTAGTATAGCACATAAATTTTTTTATTTCTAATCAATAATCACTACATTTTATATAAAAGCATGCTGAGAAAGCAGGAACAGAAAGCGGCTCCGCTTATCGAAGGCAAGCTGGATGAAATTTATGAAATCTGTGAAAATGGAAACCGTCTTTTAAATTAATATAATGGAAACCTTTTACAAACATAATTCACAAATTCGGATGCTAAAGTAAGCTCAGACCAGAACAAAAGAGAAAGGAAAACAGAACAATGGCATTAAAAGAAAACGTAGGAGCATTTGCAGTAAAACAGGCACTTTCTTATATGGATAAAGATCCGGAGAAAAATCTGCCGAAACAGCAATTAAAAAGAGACAGTTAATATTTTTTTAGAGTAATTTAATTGAGCCTTCCGGTTTCATGCGCTAAAATAGTAACAGAGTACAGAATCAGACAGACAGCAGATATGCTGCCGGAACGGAGGAAACAATGGAAAAAAAGAACTGGCTTCAGCTTGCCGAAGGAGCCGGAACAAATCTTATCATGGGGCAGGCAATGGACCTTCTGGACGGTGTTCTTGATTATAAAGAACTTATGATGGGATATGCCTGCGCGATCAAGGAGATCAATACAAAGTTTGAGGTCCTGGATACGGAATTTGAGGTCAGATACAAGAGAAACCCGATCAGCTCGATTGAGACGCGGCTGAAGAGTCAGACAAGCATTCTTGAGAAGATGGCGAGGATGGGAATACCTCCTACAAGGGAGAACATTGAGAACAACCTGAACGACATTGCCGGGATCCGGGTGATATGTTCCTATATTGATGATATTTATCTCCTGGCAGATGCGCTGACAAAGCAGGACGATATCCGGCTGATCAGGAGAAAAGACTATATCAGCAGCCCGAAACCGAACGGCTACCGCAGCCTTCATCTGATCGTCAGTGTCCCGATCTTCTTTGCGGAGTCCATGAAAGAAGTAAAGGCGGAGGTACAGATCCGGACCATTGCCATGGATTTCTGGGCGAGTCTGGAGCATCAGATCAAATACAAGAAAAAAGTGGAACATGCGGAGAAGGTGATCGCCCGTCTGAAAGAGTGCGCAGATGAGATCGCGCACATAGATGAGACGATGCAGGAAATCCGGATAGAGATGGACAATATCAAAGAAGAAACTACGGATGCGGAAGCGCTGTATGAAAAGCTCAAGAAAATAGATATCAATTTTATGTAAGAAGAGCCCGGTTATAGGATGAACCTATAACCGGATATTTTTTTTGCGTATTAGCAGGAATACATATACTGTGATAGGATGAATCCAGCAGCAAAAAGAACAATAATACATCGATAATCGTTTTAATATACGATTGAACGAAAATGGAGGAGACTGGCATGACAGACATCAGAAATTCACAGAACTGGAGCTTTGAGACAAAACAGGTACA
>DWZZ01000044.1 GCA_019117305.1 Candidatus Mediterraneibacter merdigallinarum
GTCCTCCTCCGGAAGTTCTTCCGCTTCATCTTCCAGAATCTCGCCGTCTTCCCCGGAAAGTTCTTCTGCTTCATCCACTGAAAGATCAGCATCTTCCGGCATAGTGATTAATTCTTCTGCTTCCTCAATTAAGGCTTCTATGTCCTGATCGGGCTGTATTTCTTCTTCTGCCGTCTCAGCAGCGGAAGCCTGAACCTGCTGTTCCCAGCCGGCAAGGATATCCTCGAAACTCATCTGCCCCTTAATCTGATCATCGTCTGCCAAAACTTTTTCTTCTCCGTCAGAAACTTTTTCTTCCTCTATAACCACTGTCTCATTTTCTGTATTTTCAAATGACTCGTCTTTATCTTCTGTTTCTTCTTCATCATCCTCCGGTACAATCTCTGTCATTTTGCCGGATACAGATGCCGGTTTGTTCTTTTTCACTTTCTGCACGGCTTTGTCAGCCATCTCCAGATCTGCGACTGCCTCTATTTCTTCAATCGCCTCTTCCAGATCAGATATATCCGGTTCTTCCTCTTCCTGATCTTTTCCTGCACCGGATTTTTCCGGATGGAGCAATTGTTTTAAAGCTTCATCCAGCGGCATCACATCGCCAAGCTGCTTTTTCTTTTCAACAGGTTTTCCTTCCGTTTCTTCTGTCTCCGCAGCTACATCCGCCACCTGTGATTCTTCCTCTGTATCTTCAGGCAGTACTTCCTCCGTTTCATCATCTTCTGCTTCTGGAAGCCCTTCCACAGGGATCTCTTCTTCTGTCTTTTCTGACTGCCCGTCATCTTCACCTTTTTCCTGCGCTTCCTTTGCCTCCGCATATGTCAGCAAATCAGGCATCTCTTCTGTCTCGGCAGACGTTTTTTCAAATCTGTGATCATATTTTTCCTGCTGCGACGGAGTCAGCGGCTTATACTGCATCTTCAGCTCCATTGCCTTATATACATACTTGCCTTCACTGAACCAGAGAATAAGATCATCGCACTCTTCCAGGCACTCAGCCGTCATACCGGCTTCCTGATAAAGTTTTGCCAGTTCATATGCCCACTCTTCAATATATTCCGATTTTTTAAACTCCTCCAGAGCCTCAATCTGCTGCTCAACAGGCGCTCTCTGCTCACGCAGAATCTGATACCGCAGGATATACTGATTCGGATCTTTTGGCGCTATCTGTACAAAATCGTCATAATAATCTATAGCTTCATCCACATTGCCTGTTTTCAACGCAAGCGTACAGAGGCGGCTGATGATTTTCCTGCTGCCTTCAGCACGGTGATAAGCAATATTAAGTACGTCATAGCTTTTTTGAAATTCCCTGTTCTTTTCATATATATCACTGACCTGAACCAGCATGGAAGCATTGCGTACTCTGCGCCATTCAATTGTGTCCGCTATGTCCGCAGCTTTTCTATATGCGCCGTCTTCCATAAGTTCAAGCATCTGTTCTGTTTTTAACTTATATTCATACTTATCCACCGCATTCACCTCATTGATAAATTTGTATTTCTTCGGTCAAAATAGCTCAGCCTGTCGATTTTTACACCGGCCGATACTCTTTCAATAGTTTATCATATGAATACCTCAATGTCAAAAAAATGCACCCTCAATTGACATTGACGATGCATTTTATGAATTATTTAATTTTTTCATTATTTTTATTTTATATAAAATCGGAGGCATTTCTTGATTCTGTTCCTGTGAGACCTCTGCCATCTGTTATCTGATTCCGGCCGATTTATTAAGACCAGCTTACTAAACCTACCCTCCTTCAATAACAAATTGAGGTTCATAGTAAAATCCTTCTGTTTTAACTTTCGTTTCAACTCCGGTAACATTTCATACTTTTAAAGAACGTCCTCAGTTATTCTTCCTATAATCCTCCGGTTGCAGCAGTACCATTTCCCGATATTCCCGCCACCTGCTGAATTATTCCTTCTATAACTGCACACTCTTTACTATGTAATGCTATTCTACTCAATGTTTCTTTGCACATCTTTCGAAACTCTGCTATATGTGGTATCTATATTCAATACGTCTGCAAATGCTAAATCTTTTGATTTTCATCCAGATTCCGAACTCTCCGATTGATCCTTTTCATATTATATTTTCTGGATTATTAATCTTATCTACAGCAAAGGTCTCTTTCTTCACAGGAACTCACATCTGCCGTACCACTGACATATTGATGAAAAACTGAAATCACACTGTCCATGGGACTTACCTCCTGTTGTCTGTTATTTTTAACCTAATCGAACATCTGAATTATTGTTCTCTTAGATAAATACCCTTTTGAGATTTTTCTTTTGACTCTATCTCTTTTGGATGGTTTTATAATAGCACCGGGGAGTGTATTTGTCAACACATTTCTCTTTTTTATTTTAAATAAATTTATTATTTTGTATTTATTTTAGGATTTTCTGATTATTTATTCTTTTTATTGTGTTTATCTGGACTTGCTTCCACAACATTTATGACTGCATAAAAATATTTCCAGATAATTCAGACAGTCCGTACAGACTTTCTCATGTTAATCTGTTTTTAGATGCTTATATTTACAATATATGTATTATTTTCTCTCTCAATATGCATGCTTCCCTTATGCATCCTCACCATCTTTTCCGTACTTTTCAGGCCGATTCTGCTGCTTTCAACCTCATCCCCTGAAGATTTAATACCGTTCGCAAGAACAATTTTTGTCTTTCCATGTTCCCGTTCTGCTTCTACAGTAACTTTGTGCTTTTTATCACCATACTTTAAAATATTGGAAAAAAGATTACTGAAAATACGTTTGAGCATAATCTCGTCTCCCGACATACATCCTTCCGGAAGCACCAGCGTCTGTTCTACCGAAAAACCGGCAAGACGGATAAATTCACAGTTATCTTCCAGAATATCATTTAATACCGAAACCGGCATCTGCTTAAGTTCTGCCGTCTCATCCACCTCATATACCAGCGCATACTCAAACATCCGGTCTGTCAGTACACGGATATCTTCTGCTTTACGAATACATTTTTCTACATATTCATCACGTGAAGCTTCCGGACAGCGTTTTAATCTCAGAATATCCAGATAGCCTCTGAGAACCGTAAGGGGGGTTCTCAGATCATGAGAAATGGCTGTAATCAGATCCCGGTTCGCACGATGAATGCTCTCTTCTTTTTTAATGTTCATATCCAGAGTCTCCCTCAGAGAATCCAGTTCCTTCGCCAGCATCCCCACTTCATCTTCTCCGCAATAGGGCACCGGATGCGCCAGATCTCCCTGAGCCATATTGCTGATTTTATCCTTTACCTTAAAAATCCTCTTCATTACACGTCCCATAAATACCAGGATACCTGCCAGGAACACAAAAACACAGAGGAGAATAGAAAAGATCATATAAGGATAGATAAACTGACTTCTGTGATAGGAATAGTAAATTACATCAAAAGTTCCATTTTGAAATTCAACCGGGATATCGCCGTACTGACTCCCCAGAATTTCCTGGCTCATAGACAGCAGCGAACCAAACGGGTATACTCTCATAATATCCGTAATCTGTCCGCAGCGGTATAATCCGTCATCCTGCCCGTAAACATATACCCCCGTGTACTCATCTGTTATACTGTCCAGAAATGGCTGAATTTCTTTCTGGCCTTCTGTATCATCCTCTGCGGCAGGAACAGAATAATTCTTTGCCTCCCGCTGCAGATTTTCCTCAAACTCTTCTGAGTCAAACCATTTTACCAGTCCCGAACTTTCCAGAAATGTCGCGGCATCTGCCTGGTGTACCCACAGAAACCAGAACAGCCCCAGACTGACTGCGCCCATAACAAGAATCAGAAGAAGCAGTTTTGTGCTGATCTTCCATCTTTTGATCCGTCTTTCTTCCAGCATCTTTTTTACACGATTCATTCGCGCCACTCTTGTTCCTCCCGGTATCGGCAGTATAACGCCTGCCTTTTCATATTCATTCAGAAATTATTCAAAATCAGCCGCAATAGTACCCTTTTCCCCATACATTTTTTATCAGTACGGGATTTTTAGGATTTTTTTCTATCTTCCGGCGAAGATTCCGGATATGTACCATAACGGTATTTCCCGCTCCATAATAATAGGGCTCCTGCCAGACCGATTCATACAGCCGCTCCGCTGAAAATGTCTGCCCTTTATTCTTCACCAGCAGATGAAGCAGCGCATATTCTGTATCTGTCAGCTCAATAGGATTTCCGTCCCGCCTGACCGAACGCCTTGTCTCATTAATTTCCAGATTATAAAAACGGATAACCGACTCTTCAGGGTCCTTTCCATTTTCCGTTTTGATTCCGTTCCCTTTGCCGCCGTATGCCTGATATCTTCTGATCAGAGCCTTTGCCCGGCTGACCAGTTCATTGTAAGAAAAAGGTTTTGCCAGGAAATCATCTCCTCCGCTGGAAAAGCCAAGCATTTTATCCCCTTCCTGAGATTTTGCGCTCAGAAATAAAATAGGAGCATTACTGTACCCGCGAATTTCTTTGCATGTTTTATATCCGTTCATTCCGGGCATCATTATATCGAGGATAATCAGATCAAAATCCCGTGTTTTTGTCTCTTTTAATGCCGTATCCCCTGTTTCTGCTTCTACGATGTCAAATCCCTCTCCTTCCAGCAAAATATGAAGGATTTCTCTTATTTCAGGATTGTCATCCACTACAAGAATAGAGGCTTTCTGCGTCACTGAATCCATAGTTTTACCCCCTGTCTACTGACCGTATGGTAACACATTTTTATGAGGGTTGCATATTTCTTAAGAATTCTTTAGATTCCCTTGGGGCTTTTGTTTAGAAAACCACTGTATTCTTATATGAAGAAAAAGGAGAAGACCCATGAAACAAAAGCACAGTACATTTTTCAACAGACTGTTTTCCGGGCTGTGGAGCCGCACAGAATCCAAGGCATCTATACGGATAAAATGCTGCCTGCCTCTGTTTGCTCTGATTCTGCTCTTTGCAGTCCTCATTATTCTGATGGTGCCGGGAGGCGCTGTTTTCGGTTCCCATACAGACTGGCTGAGCCAGCATGTTACTCTGGCCGAAACAATCCGTAATGCCTGTCTGGAACAGCATACGCTTCTTCCGGACTGGTTGGAACTGGGCGGCGGCGCTAACGGCTACCAGTTTTCTTATTATGGATTTCTCAGACCGGATATTCTGATAGGATGTCTGCTGCCTCAGGTACCAATGGCTTATATTCTAATTGCCTATATGTTTCTGATCTACCTGGCGTCTGTACTTCTCTGTTTTTTCTGGCTGCGCTCTGAGGGAATCCGTCCTCTGTTCGCCTTTATCGGAAGTGTGCTCTTTATGACGGCAGGATCAATGTTTCACATGCATCGCCAGATCATGTTTGTTAACTATATGCCTTTTCTGCTTCTTGCTTTTCTGTGTATCTCAAAAAAGCGCACAAAATGTCTGCCGATCTGCTTTGCCTTAATTATCCTTCACAGCTTTTATTTCGCTGCCGCAGCTTTTGCAGCAGCTGGCTGGTACTGGCTCCGCCGGGAAGGAAAAGGATTCTGGAAAAAATATTTTGTGAAGAGTTATCTGGGCTCCTGTGTTCTGGCTGTAGCCATGTCAGCAGCCCTTCTCATCCCTACCGGCCTGGTGCTGCTGGAACATCGGAGAACCGGAAGCAACCCTTTGCTTCTGGAACTGTTTGCTCCAAACCCGGTACTGAACAGTCTGCTGTTCGATGAATACGGCATGGGACTGACGCTCGTCTGCCTTTATGTCATACTGGCAGGACTGGGCAGAAAAGCTTTTCGGGCGGACTGTCTGCTCTTTCTTCTTATGGGACTGTTCGGCATCTTTTCCTATGTAATGAACCTGACTCTTTACGCAAGACCGAAAATACTGATTCCTTTTATGCCTCTTGTAATACTATCGTGTGTCCGCTTCCTGCAGAATGAACCATACGAAAAAGAAGGCGGAAGGCATCATCCGTATCCCCTCTGGCCCTTTACAGTCATACTTCCGGTTGTACTTCTGGGGTTCAGCCAGGAACAGTTTTGCTGGGGACTGATGGAATCCGGTCTGCTTCTGGCATATTGTCTGATTCAGCGATACAGGCTGAACCGGTACCGCTTGTCTGTATACAGCGCTTCCCCGCAAACAGCGCCCGGGAAACACCTGTCCGCGCCCTCTCCTTTCAGGCGGATTTCCGGCTGCGCCCTGTGTCTGTTTCTCCTACTGGCAGCGCCGGTTCAGATTAGTCTGTCCACAGCCGGAACAGAAGAGTGGGTACAGAAAACAGAACTTTCCCAGGGACTCTCAAAAGATGACGTACTCTCTGCCAGTGCTTCTGATGAATCCGGTTCCGGATCTGCAGATAATTCTGCAGACGGACAGAAAGATGCTACGGCAGCTATAAAAACCACAGACTTTCCGACTTTCCTGACGGATCCTCTGTATCGTTTTGACAGTCTGACCGAACCGCTGAACAGCAGCAATGAACTGCTGATTCCCGGTCAGTCCAAAACAACGATGTATTCCTCCATTACAAACCACAGCTACTCTGATTTTTATTATGACAGGCTGCTGACGCCGATCCGCATCAACAACCGGGTTGCCCTTCTGGCATCGGACAATCCTTTCCTGTTTCGGCTGATGGGCGTCCGCTGGCTTGAAACAACAGAAGATAATGTCCCGGAAGGCTATCAGGTAATCTATCAGTCCGGCGAAAATGTGATTGCAGAAAATCCGAATGTCCTTCCCAAGGTATATTTCACAGAAGATACTCTGTCTCAATCTTTCTTTGACAGTCTGGAAACATACGACCGGCTGGATGCCCTGACCCGCTTTACAGTAGTCGATAATTCCGAAACAGACGGAGAAGGTACAGATAATACAGCTGCAGGAAACACTTCATCGGGTACCGGCGGAGACCTTTGCGCATATGAGAGCCGGATGGAAACCTGGTTTCCTGATCTTTCCGCTCTTTCTCTTCCGGAAGGCCTTGAGATTACAGAAACGCCCTTTGGTTATCAGATCACGGCTGAAAAAGAATGTACTCTTTCTGTCAATATTGAACAGCCGCCCTCCGGAAAAATTGTTCTGCTTGACTTTGAAGTGGATAATCTGACCAGCTCTGCCGTGGTAATTGATATAAATGATATTCGCAATAAACTTTCCGGTCGTTTTGCGGCTTACCCGAACGGCAACAATTGCTTCCACTATCAGTTCTCGGAAGCTGATTCCGGCAGTGGATTCCGACATCTTGAAATCACTTTTGGAAAAGGCTGTTACGCCATCCGCAATGTACAATGGCATCTTTATGACAAAGATCTGCGGGATGCCGGGAGCTATACGCCGCTTAGAACAAAGGCTGCTGACAGCACTGCGGACACGTCTGATTCTGTTCTGGTCTCCGGTACTATAGAGGCAGAAAACAGCGGGTATCTGGCCACATCCATTCCGGCACAAAACGGTCTGGAGATTCTGGTTGACGGAAAACCGGCCGACTCGGTAACTGTAAACTGTGCCTTTGCCGGGATCCGTCTTGAAAAAGGCTCACATGAAATAGAAATTCATTTTACCGCTCCGGGGAAAAAAGCCGGATGCATTATCAGCTCCGCCGGCATCGCCATGTACGGAGTATATCTCTTACTTAATACTGTAAAGAAAAGGGGGAACTAACCATGAAATCCAAAAAGGAACTGATCTGTTATCTCATCAGCGGAGGCATTACTACGGCAGTAAACTATGTACTGTATGGCGGACTGCTGTTTCTGCACCTGTCTTACATCGCCGCCAACAGTATTGCCTGGGCAGGAGCGGTTCTGACTGCATATATTCTTAACCGGCGGCTTGTTTTTCACTCGCGGAACAAAATATGGAAAGAGCTTCCCTCTTTTGCCGCTCTGCGATTTCTGACGCTTCTTGTGGAAAATGTACTTCTCTGGCTGCTGATCGACCATCTGTATATTCTTCCGCTTCCGGCCAAACTGCTGGTCAGCGTAATAACTGTAGTCGGAAATTACGTATTCTGCAAATACGGAGTCTTTAAAAAGGAGGAGATCTGTCATGGATAAAATCAGTATTATCGTACCCTGTTATAATGAAGAAAAAGTGCTGTCTGCGTTTTACCGGGAAACCACAGCAGCAGTAAAGGACATTACAGATGCGGAATGCGAGTTTATATTTGTGGACGACGGAAGCCGTGACCGCACGCCGGAAATTCTGCACAGCCTTTCCCTGGCAGATGAACGGTGCAAATATATTTCCTTTTCCAGAAACTTCGGCAAAGAAGCCGCCATGTACGCGGGCCTTCAGAATGCGTCCGGCGATTACTGTGTATTTATGGACGCAGATCTGCAGCATCCGCCAAAGCTTTTAAAGGAAATGTACAATGTGGTAAAAAATGAAGGCTATGACTGCTGCGCGGGACTCAGAGAAGACCGGGAAGGCGAAGGGCATATGCGTAATTTTCTCTCCCATGCATTTTACAAAATAATCGGCCGGCTCTGCCGCCTGGACATGACAGACGGCGCCGGGGATTTCCGTATGATGAACCGGACCATGGCCGACTCTATCCTGGAACTGAAGGAATATAACCGCTATATGAAGGGAATCTTTTCTTTTGTAGGATTTGATACAAAGTGGATTCCATTCCACAATGTAGAGCGGGCGGCAGGAGAAACCAAGTGGACATTCCGTTCTCTGTTCCGTTATGCGCTGGACGGCATCCTTTCCTTCTCTTCCGCGCCGGCCACTCTGGCGGGAACCGCAGGATTTTTTCTCATTGCGGCCGCATTTATCATTGGAATTGCCACTCTGCTGATCCGGCACAGTCTGCCAGGCCTCACCCTGGTCATCTGCCTGCTGTTTTTCCTGAGCGGCATTCAGATGTTTTTTATCGCGATTCTGGGACAGTATATTGCAAGGGACTATATGGAAAGCAAAAAACGTCCCATCTATATTATAAAGAAAAAAGGCGGGTTCTGATCTCCCGCCTTTCGTGCTGTTTTAACCGGTATGCAGGATCTGTACTTTCTGCTTTACCGGACATTTCTCCTGTTCTATGCCCCTGCCGGCCTGAGCTCTGTTTTCAGCGAACCTTCCATAGCCCCCGACTTTTTTCTCACAGCCACATCCTGGAACTGAAAATAATCCGGATGATGTCTGGACTGTGTATATTCGAACTGGACTCCCTCGTCATTAAATGTCTGGCTCGTTATAACCGCCATACAGTTATAACCTTTCAAATCAATGTATTTTTCGTCGACCTGTGTGACATGCTCTACAGTAAGCGTCCTTTTACTGGTGACAATGTTCATCCCCAGCTCCTCTTCCAGATACTCATAGACGGATCCTTCCGCAATCTGCGGGGTGAGCTCCGGCATCAGCTCCCGGAGGAAATAGTTATGATCAAGGATCAGCGGCTTTCCATCCAGAATACGAAGTCTCTGAATATACAGAACTTCCGTCCCTTCCGGAAAACCTGTCCTTTTCTCAATCCTTGCATCTGCTGTAAGCTCCGTAAACTGAAGCACCCTTGTGGTGCTCATTCTCCGATTACGCCGGGACGCTTCTTTAAACGACTCAATCCCACCGACCGTATACGCATTCTGATCGACAGGCTGGTAGATATTGCGCACACCCTTTCCCTGCATAGACTGAATATAGCCTTCCGACGCCAGTTCAGCCAGCGCCCTGCGCACCGTATTGCGCGAGCATCCGTACAGGCTGATCAGGTTATGCTCCGAGGGAAGCAGCTCCTGATACGCGTATTGCTCCGTCTCTATTTTTTCTTTTAAATCTCTGTAGATCATGTCATATATTGCTTTTGGCATGGCAACCACCTTCTTGTTTAAACATTTATTTTTATTATAGAAAGACGCACAAAAAAAATCAATAGAA
>DWZZ01000001.1 GCA_019117305.1 Candidatus Mediterraneibacter merdigallinarum
ATCCATGCAGAGGATGAGGCGAAACAGATGGGAGACGAGTATGTGTCCGTCGAGCACCTGTTTCTTGCCCTGTTAAAATATGCAAGTAAAGATATGAAACAGCTTTTCCGGGAGTTCGGCATCAGCCGGGAAGGATTTTTACACGCGCTTTCCACTGTAAGAGGCAACCAGCGGGTTACAAGCGATAATCCGGAAGCAACCTATGATACGCTGAACAAATACGGACAGGATCTTGTGGAGAGAGCAAGAGAGCAGAAGCTGGATCCGGTAATCGGAAGAGATGAAGAGATCCGCAATGTGATCCGGATTCTGTCCCGTAAGACAAAGAATAATCCGGTGCTGATCGGAGAACCGGGCGTCGGTAAAACCGCAGTTGTAGAAGGGCTTGCCCAGCGGATTGTCAGCGGGGATGTCCCGGAAGGACTGAAGGAAAAGACAATCTTTTCTCTTGACATGGGCGCTCTTGTGGCAGGAGCGAAATACCGCGGAGAGTTCGAGGAACGTCTGAAAGCGGTGCTTGAAGAAGTGAAGAACAGCGACGGCAAGATCATTCTGTTCATCGATGAGCTGCACACAATTGTGGGAGCAGGTAAAACAGACGGTGCAATGGACGCCGGTAATATGCTTAAGCCTATGCTTGCCAGAGGCGAGCTGCATTGCATCGGCGCAACCACACTGGATGAGTACCGGCAGTATATTGAGAAAGACGCGGCTCTGGAACGGCGGTTCCAGCCGGTTTTAGTAGATGAGCCTACAGTGGAGGATACGATTTCCATTCTTCGTGGACTGAAGGAGCGGTATGAGGTCTTCCATGGCGTTAAGATTACGGACAGCGCCCTTGTAGCGGCGGCAACTCTGTCCCACCGTTACATTTCAGACCGTTTCCTTCCTGACAAGGCCATTGACCTGGTGGATGAGGCCTGCGCGCTGATTAAGACGGAGCTGGATTCCATGCCTACAGAGCTGGATGAGCTGCGGCGGCGTGTCATGCAGCTGGAGATTGAGGAAGAGGCGCTGAAGAAAGAAGAAGACCGGCTCAGCCGGGAACGTCTGGAACGTCTGCAGCAGGAGCTTGCAGAACTGAAGGATGAGTACGCGAATAAGAAAGTTCAGTGGGAGAATGAGAAGACTTCCGTGGAACGTGTCCAGAAGATCCGGGAAGAGATCGAGCAGGTCAACCGGGATATTCAGAAGGCACAGCGGGAATATGATCTGAATAAAGCGGCAGAACTTCAGTACGGACGCCTGCCTCAGCTTCAGAAACAGTTGGAAGAGGAAGAGGACAAGGTAAAGGAAAAAGACCTGTCTCTTGTTCATGAGGCAGTGACAGACGAGGAAATCGCCCGGATTATTTCCCGGTGGACCGGAATTCCGGTAGCAAAACTGAACGAGAGTGAGAGAAACAAGACTCTTCATCTGGCAGAAGAACTGCACAAACGTGTGGTCGGACAGGACGAAGGCGTAGAGCTTGTAACGGAGGCAATTATCCGTTCCAAAGCCGGCATCAAGGACCCGTCCAAACCGATCGGCTCCTTCCTGTTCCTGGGACCTACCGGAGTAGGAAAAACCGAGCTTGCCAAGGCCCTTGCAGCCAGTCTGTTTGACGATGAAAATAATATGGTGCGTATCGATATGAGTGAGTACATGGAGAAATACTCTGTGTCCAGACTGATCGGAGCGCCTCCGGGATATGTAGGGTATGATGAAGGCGGACAGCTTACCGAGGCGGTAAGGAGAAAACCGTATTCGGTTGTACTTTTCGATGAGATCGAGAAAGCTCATCCGGATGTATTCAATGTTCTCCTTCAGGTGCTGGACGACGGAAGAATCACGGACTCTCAGGGCCGTACTGTGGACTTTAAGAATACGATCCTTATTATGACCTCCAATATCGGAGCAGGCTATCTGCTGGAAGGCATCAAAGACGACGGAACCATTGACAGTAAATGCCAGGAGATGGCAATGAATGATCTCCGGGCTCACTTCAGACCGGAATTTCTGAACCGTCTGGACGAAATTATTATGTTCCGGCCATTGACGAAAGAGAATATCCGTGCCATTATTGATCTGTTGGCAGCGGACGTGAACAGACGTCTTGTGGAAAAAGAACTGCGGATCGAGCTGACGGAGAAGGCCAAAGATCTGATTGTGGAAGGCGGCTATGATCCCATGTACGGCGCAAGGCCGCTGAAGCGGTATCTGCAGAAAAATGTGGAAACTCTTGCGGCGAGACTGATCCTGGCCGGAAATGTAGGCCGGGGAGACACGATTCTGATCGACGCAGCTGACGGAAAACTGAAGGCAGACATTAAAGGGCAGATTGTCCATGTGGAAACGGAACAGTAACGGGATCTGCGGACAGACTGCGCTGAGATGATCGGGAAAAGGAAAGGAATACATTCCGCATGACGCCCATTATCTTTCACATTGATGTAAATTCGGCTTATTTAAGCTGGACAGCGGTAGAAAAACTGAAGAACGGAGCAGCAGTAGATCTGCGCCGGATACCGGCCATTATCGGCGGCGACCAGAAGTCCCGCCACGGGGTGGTGCTGGCAAAATCTCCCGCTGCAAAACGATATGGCATCCGCACAGGGGAACCTGTTGCGAATGCCTTTCGTAAATGTCCCAATCTTGTGATGGAACCGCCGGATCATAAAATGTACCGGGAGAAGAGCCGTATGCTGATGGAGTATCTGCGCACCTTTACTTCTGAAATTGAGCAGGTCAGCGTGGATGAGTGCTACATGGATTTCACATCCATTGCGTCCTGCTATCATTCGCCGGTGGACGGCGCTCTTGAGATCAAGGACGGGATAAAGAACCGGTTCGGATTTACGGTGAATATCGGAATATCGACAAATAAGCTTCTGGCTAAAATGGCTTCGGATTTCGAAAAGCCGGACCGGATACATACGCTGTTCCCGGAGGAGATCCGGGAAAAAATGTGGCCGCTTCCCATTGGAGAACTGTATATGGCCGGCCGTTCCAGTGTGGAGACACTGAAAAAGCTGGAGATCAATACAATAGGTGATCTGGCTCAGGCGGACCTGAATCTGATTACCCTTCATCTGAAGAGCCACGGAAAAATGCTGTGGGAATTCGCCAACGGGATCGGAACCGCTGAAGTACAGTCTGAGCCGGAGCAGGCGAAGGGAATCGGAAATTCGACAACTCTTTCGGAAGACGCGGTTTCCGTAGAAGAGGTCAGAGTGGTGTTCCGGGAACTTGCGGCGAGTGTGGGGAACCGGCTTAAGAAAGCCGGACAGAAGGCGGGGATGGTCAGTATGGAGATCAAGTATTATGATTTCCGTACCATTTCTCATCAGAAGCAGCTTGAGAAACCGTCCAATGATCCGGAAGTGCTTTATGATACAGCATGTGATCTGTTTCTGGAAGTATGGACTGGGGAGCCGGTGCGGCTGCTGGGAATAAGAACGTCCAAGCTGTCGGATGAATCGGAGCCGGAGCAGCTGACCATTTTTGATATTGCGCTCCCGGAAGAACCGGATGAAAAGCACAGAAAGCTGAAAAAAGCGCTGGACGAGCTGAATGCCCGGTACGGAAATGGGGCTGTGGTAAAAGCCAGTTTAATGAAAAAACCAGAGAAAAAAGATCTGTGAAAAACCGGAGAGATTCTGCGCAGACGCGCAGGATTTCTCCGGTTTTTTATATATGGACATAATGAAAAAGGTCAGATATGGCTGCGGAAAACGCCGATTCCCAGACCGCCTGTCCCGATATGGGTTCCAATGCTCATAGTCAGCGGAGAGTAAACCAGTTCCATATCCGGAAAGTTTTTCTTCATCTCAGAACGGAACGCCTCCAGGGCATCCGGATCCATTGGAGTATTTGCAATTCCCACTTTCAGCACACCCTGTTCCTTCAGATGAGAAAAACGGGAATAAATATCATCTTTTACCGCCTGAAGCATGGTACGGAAGGCTGATTTCATGCCTCTGGTTTTAGCGTGGGAATCCAGTTTGCCGCCCTGTATGGTGAGAACCGGCTTCAGACGGAGTACGGTTCCGATTGCCGCCGCGGCGGGAGTGATCCGTCCGCCTTTTTTTAGATATTCCAGCGTATCTACGGCAATATAGATGCTGGCGTCCAGGGCTTCCTTTTCCAGGATCTCTTTGATTTCTGCTGCTGTTTTCCCCTCCTCTGCCAGGGCCCCGGCATCATATACCGACTGGAGCTGGGGCACCGAAATGCGGTGGTTGTCCACAACGAATACCTTTCCGCTGTAGGTGTCGTCATCTGAAAGCATAACAGCAGTCTGACATGTATTGCTCAGACCGGAAGACATGGGAATAAAAATGACCTGGTCATAATCTTTCAAAAGTTTATCCCACATAGCAGTGACATCGCCGGGGGATGGCTGAGACGTAGTGATTTCCGCCCCTGCGGCCTGCTTTTTGTAAAAATCTTCTGCGGTAATGTCCACTCCTTCAAAGTAAGTGCGGCCGTCGATGATTACAGGCATGGGAATGACGTGAATTCCCAGTTTCCTGCCTTCTTCCGGCATAATACCGCAGTTGCTGTCCGTCATAACTGCAATTCCAGACATAATACTCCCCCTTTGCTTGATCGTTATTTTAACAGGTGTTAAAATTATAGCAAAACGATACCAGAATAACAATGAACAAAAACTGCAAAATGTAAGCTATTTATACAGAAAAACCAAAGGTGTAAGGAAATGGAAGATAAACGGATTACGAAGACAAAACGAAGTCTGAAGGCGGCTATGATAGAAATGCTTTCAAAAGAGGATTTTGAGCACATTTCTATTACAGAACTGTGCAGACAGGCTGAGATCAGCAGAATTACATTTTATTCCCACTATAATGACAAGTATGCGCTTCTGGATGAAATATTTGACGATATGCTGCGGATCGGGACAGAGGACTATTACCGGAGACAGAAAGAAAACAATCCTTCCGGGAGACTGGCGGCCGGGTATGTGAATATGCTGGACAGCATCCTGGAACTATATTATGAACGGTTTGATTTTTTTCAGCATGCGAATCCGGAGAAGAATCCATATCTGGCTTCCCGGCTGTACAGCATTATTCTCGATACGGTGGAGATGCATACGCTTCATGTGAAAAAAAGGCTCCGGCTGAAGTACTCTCCCAAAAAGATCGCTGGATTTGTGTGCTTTGGAATGCTGGGTTTTGTCAATGAGTCACACAAGGATAATACCCCTCTGGCAAAGATCCGCCAGGAAGCGAGAGAACTTCTGACTGATCTGCTGCACTCCACTGTACTTACGGACGGAGAGAGACAGCGCTGAGAAAGTTTCCGCATGGCCGGTAAGAGAGCGGAAAGGATGCGGAAGCCCGGACAGATGAAAACAGGGCAATAAAAAACCGGACAGAAAAGTCCGGAAAATAAAATGGAAGCAACGGGGCTCGAACCCGTGACCTCTCGCGTGTGAGGCGAACGCTCATCCCAGCTGAGCTATGCTTCC
>DWZZ01000045.1 GCA_019117305.1 Candidatus Mediterraneibacter merdigallinarum
ATTTTCTCTTTATACTATGTATCAGATAGTTGATAAACAACTATCTCCCCCCTCATAAAGTTCAGACGCTCAGGGCGTCGCACTTTACTCTCATTCCTTTAGATATAACTTATAAAACCGGCAGAAACCCGTCAGTTGAAAAACTGACGGGTTTCTGTTAATCTCTGTTGCTTAATTTTTCCTCAAACCACTCATACAGTTCCTGATACACCTGCTCCCGGTTTGTCTCGTTTAATATTTCGTGCCTGTCTCCCTCATATAATTTAAGTGAGACATCCCTCAGACCCGCTGATTTATAGATTTCGCAGACTTTACGTACGCCTTTTCCGAAATTCCCCACAGGATCCTCCGCACCTGATACGAAAAGGACCGGCAGGCTTTTCGGAATCATACTTATATTTTCTTTCTTCTGCATGCCCAGCATTCCGGCCATCATACTGTAATAGGCATTCACTGTAAACATAAAGGAACAAAGCGGATCCGTTACATATGCATCAAGATGTTCTTTGTCACTGGTAATCCAGTCCGCCCGGGTTACTGACGGTTTAAACTTCTTATTAAAGGAACCCGTCACAAGTTCATCCACCATCCGGCTTCGGTAATGCCATCCCCGGACCGCCGCCATCAGGCGGCAAAGCTGTTTTACAAACAGCAGGGAAGATCTTCTGTGATCTGTAACCACACCCATCAGCACCACACCGCTGAGTCCGTTTCCATACATCTGAATATACTGACGCAGCAGAGAAGAGCCCATGCTGTGTCCCAGCATAAAATAAGGCATCTCCGGGTATTTTTTCACAGTTCGCTGGCGAAGTGTATGAATGTCTCCCAGAACGCATGCATTGCCGTATTTTTTTTCAAAAAAACCGTATTCGGATTTGGACTGTACAGATTTTCCATGTCCGAGATGATCATTTCCCACCACATAAAATCCTTTTTCACAAAGGAACTGTGCAAACTCATCATACCTTTTGATATATTCCACCATTCCGTGGCAGATCTGCAGAACAGCCCTGACTTCTCCCTCAGGCTTCCATTCTATCGTATGAATCTCAGTGTTTCCATCCTTAGATGGGAAATAGAACTCATCTCTCATGTTACTTCCTTACCTGTCATCTAATTTTATGTAATCACGGTATGGAGCAAGAGGTCTGTACGCCGGACGTATAATCTTATCTACATTCTCGAGCTCTTCCAGTCTGTGTGCGCTCCATCCTACAATACGTGCTGCCGCAAAGATCGGCGTGTACAGTGATGACGGAAGATCCAGCATGCTGTACACCAGGCCGCTGTAAAAATCAACATTTGCATTAACGCCTTTATACATACGGCGCTTTTGTCCGATAATCTCCGGCGCCATATGCTCAACTTTTTCGTACAGTGCGTATTCTTCCTGACATCCCTTTTCTCTTGCAAGCTGCTTAACAAATTTCTTGAAAATATCCGCACGGGGGTCGGAAATAGAATATACAGCATGGCCCATTCCATAAATAAGGCCTTTTTTATCAAATGCTTTCTTATCCAGAAGCGCTTCCAGATAAGCTCTGATCTGGTCATCATCTGTCCAGTCTGTCAGATGCGCTTTCATATCTTCAAACATCTGCGTCACCTTAATATTGGCTCCGCCGTGTTTCGGTCCTTTCAATGAGGCCATAGCAGCCGCGATAGTAGAATATGTATCTGTTCCTGAAGATGTAACGACGTGAGTCGTAAACGTAGAATTATTTCCGCCACCGTGATCCATATGGAGCACAAGCGCCATATCCAGGATCTTTGCTTCAAGTTTCGTATACTTCCGATCCTCACGCAGCATCATAAGAATATTTTCTGCAGTGGAAAGGTTCGGATCCGGCGCATAAATATACAAATCTTCTCCCCGTCTGTAATTATATGCATGATAGCCGTATACCATCAGCATAGGGAACTGGCTGATCAGATTAAGGCACTGACGCAGTACATTCGGTATGCTGGTATCGTCTGCCTTGTCATCATAGGAATACAGCTGCAGAATACTCCTTGCGATACTGTTCATCATATCGCGGCTGGGCGCCTTCAGAATCACATCACGTACAAAATTCGGCGGAAGCGTACGCCGCTCTCCGATCATTTCCTGGAAATTCTTTAATTCTTCTTTAGTGGGAAGTTCGCCGAAAAGAAGAAGGTATGCCGTTTCTTCATAACCCGGGTGTTTTGCATCCAGAAAGCCTTTTACAAGATCCTTAATATTATATCCCCGGTAATAGAGATTTCCCGCACACGGCACAGTCTCTCCATTTACAACCTTTGAAGCGCAGACATCAGAGATGTTTGTCAGTCCTGCAAGAACCCCTTTTCCATTGAGATCACGCAGTCCTCTCTTTACTTCATACTTTGTATACAGTTCCTTGTCAATCGCATTATTCTTTTCACATTTGAGAGCTAATTCTTCAATGTCTGGAGTAATATCGAAAAAAATGCTGTCAATATCTTTTGCCATTTGACCTTCCTCCTTCTCTCTTTTTTCTTCACTTTTTTTCTGTATGACTTATTTATTATACTAAAAATGTAAATAATATACAATGAACTCAATATTAAATATTTATTAACACAGCTTATTTGACAAAAACGCGAATTCTTCCAGGGTCAAAGCCTCTCCTCTTACGTTCAGATCTTTCCCCAACAGTTTAACAGCTGATTCGATTTCCTCTTTTGAAAACGAAAGATCAGCGGAATTTTTCAGCCCGTTTACAAGAGTTTTCCGCCTCTGATTAAAGGATGCCCTGATAATCCGGAACATCAGTTTTTCATCTTTTACTTCCACCGGAGGCTTCTCATACCGGTCCAGGCGAATCACCGCAGAGCCGACCTTCGGCCTGGGCATAAAACAGTTTGGCGGCACATTTGCCACAATATACGGTTTCGCATAATACTGAACCGCCAGGGAAAGGGCGCCGTATTCTTTTGTTCCCGGCCCCACCTGCATCCGGTCTGCTACTTCTTTCTGAACCATAACTGTGATACTCGCAACAGGAACATGATTCTCGAAAAGGCCCATAATAATAGGCGTGGTAATATAATACGGCAGATTTGCCACTACTTTCAGCGGTTTTCCTCCGTTTTCCTCCCGGGCAAGCGCCGCGAGATCCAGCCGCAGCACGTCTTCATTAATTATTTTCACATTCTCATAACCATCAAGTGTATCCTCCAGAATGGGAATCAGAGCGCGGTCGATTTCCACTGCGATCACACGCCCTGCAGCGCATGCCAGATACTGAGTCATAGTTCCGATTCCCGGCCCGATCTCCAGTACACAATCCTCCGGCCCGATCTCTGCCGCCCGGATAATTTTATCCAGTACATGGGGATCAATCAGAAAATTCTGGCCGAACTTCTTCTGAAAAGTGAAATTATATTTCTGCAAGACCGCAATCGTATTCTGCGGATTGCCGAGTGTTGGCTGTTTCATATCATTCCTCCTTAAAAGGGGGACAGACCCCTTTGAAAAAGGGTCAGTCCCCTTTTTCCAGATTATACAGTTTTCTTGCGTTTATCTCTGTCTGTTGTACGACTTTTTCGCAAGATATCTCTTTTATCTCTGCAATTTCTTTGGCTATATAGGGAAGATTCAGTGAAGAATTCCGTTTTCCCCGGAAAGGTTCCGGAGCCAGATACGGACAGTCCGTCTCCAGTACAATAGACTCCAGAGGGATCTCTTTTACAGTATCTTTCAGTCTGCGGGCGTTTTTAAAGGTAACCACACCGCCCACGCCGATATAATATCCCATTTTCACATATTCCCGGGCCATCTCCGGAGAATAGGAGTAGCAGTGGATAACGGCTTTCATGCCTCCGGCATACTGCTTCATAATATCCATAGTATCTGCGGCAGCCTCTCTGCTGTGGATGATCACCGGCATATTTTTTTCACGGGCCAGTTCCAGCTGGCGGATAAACCACTGCCTCTGCAGATCATGTCCTTCTTTGTCCCAGTAGTAATCCAGACCGATCTCTCCGACAGCCACGATTTTTTCACAATCCAGCAGTTCTCCCATTCTCTGAAACGATTGTTCATTCAGCGTTCCCACTTCATCCGGATGCACGCCGACAGATCCATACATAAAAGAATATTCTTCCGTCAGTTTCTTTATCCTGTCCCAGGATTCAATGGTAGAACCGGCGTTTACAATCATACCGATCCCCTCTGTTTCCATCTTTCCCAGCAGCTCTTCCCGGTCGATGTCAAACTGTTCATCATCATAATGTGCATGTGTATCAAAAATCATAAACTCTGTTCACCTC
Organism: Candidatus Mediterraneibacter merdigallinarum; assembly: GCA_019117305.1. Taxonomy (GTDB): domain Bacteria; phylum Bacillota; class Clostridia; order Lachnospirales; family Lachnospiraceae; genus Mediterraneibacter; species Mediterraneibacter merdigallinarum. Next base: position 4,279 of record DWZZ01000045.1, read on the forward strand.
TTGCATCAAAGCCGGAAAAAGAGAAGCCTGACGGCTTCTCTTTCTGCCGGAATGTTACTCTTCATTTTATGCCCATCAGCGGAAAATTTCAACGTTTTTCTGCTCAGATGGCCGCGCAGCTCCCCCCGGCATCCTTTGCCATTGTTTTTTACAGTACCAGATCGTCAATCTTTTCGAACCCGTCCAATGTATATGATTCCACTGAACTGCCGCAGATAAGATAGAACCGGTCTCCTGCGTACAGCCCCCGGGTCTCCCCCCAGTCGGAAAGCTCTCTTTCAAATACCTTATGAAAGCCTTCTGTCTCATCAAATGTAAAGATATAATACGAGTTTTTATTTTCGGCCCAGGCCGTGAACCCGAACAGATTCTTTTCTGTATCCACAAAGGCGGCTTTATAATTTGATGCCACATCTGTGCCATACGTATTCTCTATCACGTAAATGGTCATCTCCTGTACATCCGTCGGATCAGATATGTCAAACATAGACAGTTTCACTCCGTCTGTGGTAATGGCTTCCTCATCCACAGCCATACCGATTCCCAGCAGCCGTCCGTCCCCATAAGGATGGAGATACTCGGAAAATCCCGGTATTTTCAGTTCTCCGATAACTTTCGGGTTCTCCGGATCTGACAGATCTACAGAGAAAAGCGGATCAATCTGACGGAATGTAACAAAATACCCCGCGTCCCCCATAAATCTGGCCGAATAAACCGATTCGTCCGGCGCCAGATCACGGATTTCTCCCACAGTTTCCAGATTCTCATCCAGCACATACAGCGAATTTGTATCTTCTTCAGCAGAAGAATTCTGAATCTCTTCCGTTCCCGTCATGGGCTGCACACCGCCCCCGGTAATATAGACCGGCGACACAGTTGTAACAAGTCTCAGATATCCCTCATATTCGTCGATACAGAAGGAATCCTTCAGTGTTCCTTCCACTTTCGTCTGAGCTTCCGCCGCAATTTCTCCGTCACTGTAGGAAAGTCTGCGGATGGAAGTCTGTGTTACGCCGCCGCTTCCGTCATAGATGCCTTCTGTAACGTAAATATTTTCTTCGCTTACATAACACAGACCACTGTTTCCCAGCACCGCCGCGCTGTCTGTCTCTTTGTCCGGATTGTCCAGCGGAAATGCCGAAATCAACGTATACTCGCTTCCTGAGTCAGCGGCCGGGATGTAAATATCTCCGGCTTCCACCAGTTCACCCTGAACCCGGGGAATATAAGCTGTCCTGTCTGTCGGCTCAGCCGGCATTCCCGCATAGAAATTGCTGATCAGATATACATATCCGTTATGGATGCGCATTGTATTATAGTAGCCGCTCTGTGTAAACGTTCCGATCTGACGCGGATCCGCGTGATCGCTTACATCATAGACAAGTACACTGACAGAATTGCCGTCTCTTTCCGTGCCGCTCTGACCGGCGCTGTCTTCCGCTATGGCATAGCACTGTGTACTGTATACCGCAGCCAGAAGGTCTCCTTCCACATACAGTTCAGAAAAAACTCCCTCTCCGTTCGGAATGATTTCCGCAGTTTTCTCCATCCCGGCGGCTTCAATTCCTACAATATTTATCTTCTGCTGACTCATCACATACAGATATTTTCCGTCTGTCTTGACAATATCTCCTTCTCCTACACCTTCCTCACGGACATTCGTATCCGAATAATCCCCGGAACTTTCTTCCTTCATCGCCATATCAGATCCCGGTGCGGCCAAGGCAGCCGAGTCTTCCATAATCGCCCCGAAATTTTCAGAATTCCATTTAAATTTCTGTGAATCAGCCCTGATATAGCTGTATAATTCATCATAATCTCCGGCGCCGACAAGCCCCTCTATGTCTGCTCTGTCATCCTTCTGCGGTGTTTTTTCTGTTTCTGCCGTCACTGAAGCGCCTGTTGACTGTCTGTCTTGCCTGTCCGTATAAAATGCCCCGTATCCCGCGGCAATCCCCACGATCAGACAGATACACGCCGCGGCAGCGCCCGCCGCATATTTCCACCTTATCCGCTTCTTCCCGGCATGCCGCTTTCCGGCCAGCATCTGTTCCACGCTTTCAGGCTTCAGACTTTCCGGCACTTCTATATCTTCTGTCATACTCCGAATTGTTTTTTCTATTTTCTCTTCTTCAGACCGGCTGAGTTTTTCCTCTTCTTCCCGGCTGTCTCTTTCTTCCATATCCATCCTCCTCTCTTTTACAGTTCTTCTTCCAGCATCCTGCGCATCTTGCCAAGCGCCCGGCTTTTTCTTGAGCGTACGGTGGCTGCGTTCATCTTCAGCATCCCGCCGATTTCCTCGCTGCTGTATCCCCCGAATACAGAAAAGGAAACAATCAGCCGTTCCTCTTCCTCAAGCTTTAAGAAAGCGTCTCTTACATCCTGATGCCGTGCATATTTCTGGGCAAAGTCAGGCTCTGACTCCTTCGCTCTTTCCTTCCTTTTCCCTTCCTGCAGCACATCTTCCGCCGTCAATGCAGCCGCATCCCGGCTGCGTCCCCGCAGAATCTTCAGACAACGGTTGCTTAAAATGGTGAAAATCCAGCTTCGAAATGACTCGTCCTTTCTCAGACGGGCAATCCCCTCATATGCCGATATCACCGTATCACTGACCGCATCCTCCGCATCATGAGAACTGCCGAGCATATACAGAGCAAACCTGTACATATCGGTATAATTCCGGGAATACAGCATGGAAAATGCTTTCGGATCTCCCCGTTTTGCCCGCCGGATCAGCTCGGAACCGGAACTGTTTTCATAATCATACATTTTCCCCCTCCTCCCGTGTGGTTACCTGCAAAACGCAGGTTTACATCAGCCTGCTGATATATATTAGAGTCATCGGAAATACTTTTTGTTGCGCCGTTTTTTGTATTTCTGTATTTTTATTCTGTTCCTTTATTAAAATGCGTTTTCTGATGTCCTTTTCCTAAAGGCGAGAAGTTCCTGTAAAAGAAAAAAGGAGGACAGAAATTTCCGCAAGGCGGGCTCCCATTTTTTGTATCCGCGGAAAAGTAATCCGCGGATACCCGGCCTTATGCAGAATCTGTCCTCCCGATATGGTCATATTACTTGTTTTATATTATTTTCTTCCTGCTTTATAGTAGTTGATCAGACATCCGTCCAGAATGATCTGTCTCTCTGCGTCTGTCAGATCACCCAGACGAAGATCGATTTCCTTCAGGTCATCTCCCACTACGTAAGCTTTGATCACGTCCGCTTTCTCTTCCACCGCTCTTCTCACATCCGGAACAAAGATATAGTCTCCGTTTTTAAACGGAAGCTTCTCATGATCCGCATCTGTCAGGAACGGCAGCATGCCCCAGTTGATCAGATTGGAGCGGTACCGCTTTGTAGCGTACTCAATGGCAATATTCGCCCAGCCGCCCAGCACTTTCTGACAGGAAGCCGCCTGCTCGCGGGCAGAACCGTCGCCCGGCTTCACGGCAAAAATTGTACTGCCGACACCGACATTTCCTTCTCCCACTTCCGGATATGTCTTCTGAATCGTCTCCATTACCGGTTTCAGCTCTTCCAGCGCATCCAGCGGACATGTGCCGGCTTCAATCGCTTTCTGAGCCTTCTGTACTTCTTTTGCACGTCCCACATATGCCGGATCCTTTCTTGAAAGAGCGAACTCTGCAAGTCCCAGCGGATTGGAACGGTAGGATGAAGTCTCTCCGGAAGGGATCAGCTCGTCTGTCGTAGTAACCGGATCATGGATCTCGGAAACCACTTTGACAATCAGATTTTCCGGCAGCGCTGACATCTCCGGCCAATCCTTGATATTCGGGCCGAACTGAATCTCCACACTGGGATCAGCCACGCCGTGGCTGTCAAATACACGGTTTGCATAAATATTGCTGTCAAAGTGATATTTCTGTCCTTTGTATTCCACATCCACAGCTGTGGCAGGTGTAAGGAATCCTTTGTTTGCCGCAGTCGCAGCAATGGAACGGGCATCCATAAGAGCAACAGAAGAAATCTGGCCGCTCTGGAGCTTGCTTCCCTCACGGTTCGGGAAGTTTCTTGTCGTATGACGGATGGAAAACGCATTATTTGCCGGAGTATCTCCTGCTCCGAAGCAGGGTCCGCAGAATGCGGTCTTCACAACAGTTCCCGCCTCCATCAGGTCAGCTACCGCACCGTTTTTCACCAGTTCCATATAAACCGGCATACTTGCAGGATAAACGCTGAATGTAAACGCGTCAGAACCGATATTTCTGCCCTTGATAATATCCGCGGCAGCGCAGATATTTTCAAAGCCTCCGCCTGCGCAGCCGGCAATAATCCCCTGCTCTACATACAGTTTTCCGTCTCTGATCTTATCCTGCAGAGAATACTCTACAGCGCCGTCCAGGCTGACGAGAGCTTTCTGCTCTACATCATGAAGAATATCTTTTAAATTCGCATTTACTTCATCGATTGTATACACGTTGCTTGGATGGAAAGGCATCGCGATCATAGGTCTGATCTCGCTTAAGTTTACATATACACAGCCGTCGTAATATGTAACCGCACCCGGATTCAGTTCTTTGTAGTCCTCTTTTCTTCCGTGGATCTCATAGAACTCTTCAATCTTTTCATCCGTAGTCCAGATAGAAGACAGGCATGTAGTCTCCGTTGTCATAACATCAACGCCGATACGGAAATCGGCGCTCAGCTTCTTCACGCCCGGTCCCACGAATTCCATTACTTTATTATTTACGTAGCCGTTTTTAAATACCGCGCCGATAATAGCAAGTGCAACGTCCTGGGGACCGACGCCTTTCATCGGCTCGCCGTCCAGATAAATGGCAATTACACCCGGCATCTTAATATCATATGTTTTGTTCAGCAGCTGTTTTACCAGCTCCGGTCCGCCTTCACCCATGGCCATTGTTCCAAGAGCGCCGTAGCGGGTATGGCTGTCAGATCCGAGAATCATCCGGCCGCCGCCTGCCAGCATCTCGCGGGCGAACTGATGGATAACTGCCTGATGAGGCGGAACATAGACACCGCCGTATTTCTTTGCGCAGGTAAGTCCGAACATGTGGTCATCTTCATTGATCGTTCCGCCTACCGCGCAGAGACTGTTATGACAGTTTGTCAGCACATAGGGCACCGGGAACTTCTCGAGGCCTGAAGCTCTTGCCGTCTGAATAATTCCCACGAATGTAATGTCATGAGATGTAAGTTTGTCAAATTTAATCTGAAGGTTCTCCATATTGTCAGAGGTATTATGCGCTTTTAAAATACCGTAGGCCATGGTATTGCGCGCAGCTTCTTCCTTCGAAAGGGGAACCTGTACATTTCCTGTATCTTCCACTATCTCGGCACCGTTTAAGAGATAGACGCCGTTGTCATATAATTTGATCATGTGTATCCTCCTTCTTCAATCCTTGCTCTGTAGTGACATATACTCAAATCGCACGCTCCCGCACACTGGCAGATCCGCTGCCCGGACATGCCGGTGCGCCGGCTTTTGTGCGCTCAACAGTGTTATTTTAGCATATTTCACAAAAGGAGTAAATCCGCAATTCATCCATAGTTTCTGCATTGCTGCCTGGGTTTTGATTTATTCCTTTATGGCAGCATCACGTCATATATATTTATGTGCAACCGTACTCCAGTCTATTCCGGCATTCTCCCCTGCCTTCTGTCCGTCAATCTCATCGTGCAAATCCGAAAATCCGGTAAGAATCTGAACCTTCTGACATTCTTCTTTCAGTTCCTCAGGAACAAGTATCGCAACATATAACGTATCTTCCGCACCAGGCTCTTGTCTGTATGATATACTGTCTGAACCTACATACCAGCCTCCGTACCAAGCATAGGAATCATCAAACAAAAATACGGTTCCTACTGCATCCCATAAAGCGCCCAGGCTAGAATTATAAAAAATGGTATCCGATGACAGATTTGTCACCTTTCCTTTTAAAATCAGATACTCTTTATTCGCTGCTCCCTTTATATAATTATAACTGCTGTCTGTTTTTTCAGGCAGAAGATCCGCTGCCCAATAAATATCTTCCAACACAAAAGAAATCCCGTCCTCTACCGTTACTTCCTCTCCCAGGCTTACTGTCTCAGCATCCTGTTTTGACGGCTCCCAGTATTCTTCGAGAAATCCCTCGTCCATTTTCCCTTTTTTCACATCCTCCGCCTCAGCATCTGCTGTGTCTTCTGATCCCTCAGACGTTTCTTCCGTCTCATCTTCTGCTGATTTTTCGGCCGCCGGTTCCTGTTTTTCCTCTGCGTTCTTTTGTCCGCATGCCGTTACTCCCAGCATCAGAGACATTGCCAATACCATCACGATTTTTCTTTTCATTCTTTTTCCCTCTCATTCCCGGGCGTATGCATAAGCATAAACATCGTACAAACTGTGCGACTTAGCCCTGTTAATATCTGCTTTGCTTTTACAGCGTGGCAATCGCATCATATCATAATTTATTAAGAAATAAATATATTAACACCCAATAATATCGTCTCCTCATAAATTGTAAGAACATCGTAATGTAGCAGCCGTTCTTTATCTCCAATTATAATAACTTCAAAATCCTGAATTGCCATTTCACTTTACTTATGCTATCCTTTTTTCACCGGGACGGCATTCTGATCGTCCCAAGTATCTATAAACTCCGCAGATGCGGTACATTTCTCATTTTCGGAACCTGAACTCCAGGCATAAACCCGACAATGAACAATACAGAAATGCAGGAAATACGGGTTATGCCTTTGACACTTCACCGGGATATGTTAAACTGAACTTATAAGGCTGACACGTTTCCTTCCTGCATTGACAGGAAAGGAGAAATACAATGAAAATCTCAGAGAGCAGCCAGACAGAAAACCGTTACACAGACAACAGATTTATAATGCTTCCCACCGTGGACGTATGCTTTAAGGGGCTGATGAACAATCCTATAGTACGAAAAGGATTTATTGCAGCGCTCTTAAAAGCCGATCCGGAAACAATCGCAGAAACAACCCTGCTTCCCACCATACTTCACCAGGACTATCCGGATGACAAGCTGGGGATTCTGGATGTACGCGTATTGATGGAAAACGGGACTCAGATTGACATGGAAATGCAGGTAGCCTATTTCGAATACTGGGACGCAAGAGTCCTGTTCTATCTGAGCAGAATCTTTACAGATCAGCTGAGAAAAGGCGAATCGTATGAGAATCTGAAGAAATGTATCCATGTAAGCATTCTTGATTTTATTCACTTTAAAGAGGATGACAAATGTCACCGTACAATCTGCTTCTGCGATGAAAAAACAGGCAGAAAATATACCGATTTAATGGAAATACAGATTCTGGAACTCAGAAAACTGCCGGAAAATCTGAAAAACGACAGCGATATTCTGAACTGGATGCGTTTCCTCGGCGGGAAAACCCGAAGGGAGTTTGAGGCCATGGCAAAAACAGACGCATATATCAATGAAGCCTACAAGGAACTGGAAAAACTCAGCGCAGACGAACGAGCAAAGCTGGAGTATGAAGCGCGGGAAAAAGCAATACGGGATCATAATGCTTTGGTGAACAGTGCCATCAGACAGGGATTGCGGCAGGGAATTGAACAGGGGATAGAACAGGGGATAGAACAGGGCAGAAAACAGGGAATAGAGCAGGGGATAGAGCAGGGGATAGAACAGGGCAGAGAACAGGGCAGAGAAGAAGAGAAAAAATTACTTATCCGGAAAATGCTTGAAAATGGCGCAGAACCGGAATTAATCTCCCGGCTGACAGGGCTTAGTCCGGATATTATCAAATCCGTTGAAACTTCCGTAAACAATGAAATATAACCGAAACATTTCCCATTCCGGCGGCAGATTAATCGTTACTTTTCCGCCGGCACAGCGGCATAAGCAACGATTAATCTACACCGGGAAATGAAACCCGTATTTCGAATCCTTTTCCCCACTCTGATGCCGCTTCCAGTTTCAGATTCATCTCTCCGGCGACCCCCTTTGCCAGGTACAGGCCCATTCCGGTAGCGTTCTTCCTGCCATCTCCCGTCCCTCCGGTAAACCCTTTTTCAAAAATATGGGGCAGATCACAGGACCGCACTCCCATACCGCTGTTCCTGATCCGCAGCATCAATTCATAGCCAGAACGGGAGAAACTGATTTCCAGCGTCGGATCTTCTCCGCTGTACTTCACTGCATTGCTGATTATCTGAGAGAGAATAAAATAAAGCCCTCTTCGGTCCACATAAGCTTTTTCTTCCGCCGGACCTGCGGCCGCCGGAAATGTAACATCAAATTTCTTTTCATCCAGCAGAATCCTGTAATCCTCCAGAACCTCATCCACACACTCCCGGATATCGAGCTGTTCAAAGAGGTAATCCTTATGAGTACTTTTCAGGCGGGCATAGTACAGCATCTGCTCCACATATTCATGCATCCGGTTCCGGATGACATCCAGCTTATATCCCACACTCTCCGGAAACTCCTCCCTCCGGTTGTCCAGAAGAAGTGTCAGAAGCGAAAGGGGCGTCTTGATTTCGTGCGCCCATGTCTCAACATATTCCTCATAGTCTTCCGCGCGGGCAGTGGCCCGGGCGCAGAGCCGCTCCCTGTCCCGCAGGGTTTCACCCAGCCTTCTGACAGAAACTGTCTGAGCCGGGCCTGCCAGTTTTACCAGCATTTCCTCATGTTTCTCATCCGGAGTATTCAGAAATTCCATAAAAGCCTGCTCCCGCCTGAAAGCACGGTACCCGGCTGCCGCAAGCGCCCCCGCCGCTACCAGTACAGTTGCCAGCAGGATCACTCCTGTCAGGGCCCGGAAGGCCCGGACATCCGCCAGCCACAGCAGCAGCGCCGCAAACCCGTCAATACACAGCAGCAGCCCCAGCCAGGGCGCATACTGTTTCACAATATTCCAGCTACCCTTCATGACCGGCCTCCTTTCCCTTCCGTACAAGTCTGTGCCCGACACCCCGGACCGTCTCGATCTGCAGATTCATATCCAGCCCCGCTATCGTCTTCTTCAGCCGTGTCAGATTGACCTGAAGAGCATTCTCATCAATATACTCTTCCGTTCCCCATAGTGCCCGGCAGAGTTCCTGCTTTGTCGCCATCCTCCCGTCCTGTATCAGCAGAGTCTCCAGAATTTTCCCCTGATTCTTCGGCAGAACAACGGACCGCCCGTTAATATACAGCGTATATGTCTGACGGTCCAGAAGAAAGCCGTCGCCTTCCAGCAGATTCGAACGGCCCTCATATCGTTTCAGTACATTGGAAATCCGTGCCAGAAGCCGCTCTTTCCTGCAAGGCTTGGTCAGATACTCATCTGCCCCCAGTTCCAGGGCAAAGAGTTCATCCTTCATCTGTTCCCGGGATGTCAGCACGAATACGGGGATAGAGCTTTTCTGCTTTACAAACCTGCAGATCTGAAACCCGCTGGTGCCCGGCAGATTCAGATCCAGAAGAATCAGATCCGGGGAAAGCTGAAGCAGATGTTCCGCCGCTGTTTCAAAATCACATACTTCCATTGTCTCATATCCCGCCTTTTTCAGCATTGTCTCCAGTTCTTCCCTCATCAGCGGCTCATCTTCTACAATTGCAATCTGTTTCATTCTCTGTTACCCCTCCTTTGCCGGATCTGTTCCCGTATCTCCTGTCTCCGGTCTGCCTCCCGCTCAGGTCTTACAGCATGCCGGTTATTCTTCCCTCTCCGGCTCCATCACGGCCAGCAGATACCGGTTGCAGGATCGTTTCACCACAGCCATATAAATACATTCTATCACACAAAGGAATAAAATCATAAGCACAGATATCCACATCACTTCACCGATAGCCGAACGGGTTCTGGATGACAGAATTCCCATCAGAAGCGCGCGGACACCGAACATACTGCTGACAGCCGCTACGAACGCCGGGATGCCGAAGTACCAGTTTACCTGCCTTCCGGCTGCCCGGCAGAGTTCCCGGTAGGATGCCCCCAGACGGCTCAGCGTCTGATACCGTCTGCCGGTTCTCCTCTGGCTCATAAGGAACTGTACTCCGATTACGGTATTTGCGATAATCAGGAAAACAACCGCCAGATAAATTGTAATATATCCCGCTGCCGCTATATAGAACATCTGCCGTCCCATGTTCTGAAGATAACTTTCGTAAATTATGCCGTTCTGGTCCAGTCTGCTGTTCATATCCATAATAGCCGACATCAGGCTTTCCCCTTCTCCTTTCTTCAGAACGCCGTCCAGATATACCGTATATTCCCCCTGTGTATAGTACTCAAAGTCTTCATCCGGCAAAATCAATGCAAAGGAAAGCGTAATCGAATCATCTGTAACCAGATTTACGGACTGCACATTTCCCGCCAGCCGGTACATCGTCCCGTCCAGATCTGCTGCCGGTTCCGACGCCAGAAGCTCATCCATAATCTTCCGCTCTTCCTCTCTGGCAAACGTTCCGTCCATGTAGACCCCTGCTTCTCCTTTCTCAAGGGAAATCTGCGGAAGTCCCGCCGCTTCCAGCAGCTGATTATAGCCGCTCAATGAAATAATATAAGGATAATCCGCATACATCAATATATTTTCAAGCTGCTGCTTTTCTTCGGAATCCGCCATGCCGGATATGGCTTCCAGCACTGAATCCATACGAAACGCATTATCATAATCCTCCGTGGTCCGAATATACCCCACTCTCATTTCAAACAGAGAAAAAAACGCAGTATCCAGTCTCTGAGCGGACAGTTTCTTTTCGACTTCCGAAATATCCTGCATATCCCCGTCAAATGTATAGTCCAGAACATGAGGCTCCGAATCCCCGTAAAACCGCATAATTGCCGCCCCTGCTCCGAAACAGCACAGGGAAGCCAGAATCAGCAGAGAGCTGACCGCCAGTGTACCGTAGCAGCGGATCACCGTCTCTTCCAGCTGACGGAAATGGAAGACCTGAAGCCTTCCCCCCTTGTCTCCCCGTTTCGCGAAAATGTTCATAACGAACCGGAGTCCGAAAAAGAGAAGCCAGGTACCACACAATCCCAGCAGGAGCGTAACACCCATCCTTCCCAGATTCAACCAGGATATGCCCGTGGACGCCATCCACCAGACAACTCCCAGACAGATCAGACCTGCTGCCGCCGCTGCGCCATACACCGGTCCGGGGAGCTGTCTTTTCACTCCCTCCGGCATTTCAACAAGAAGACTCCCGATTTCCTGCCGGGCAACCCGTCCGCTTAAGATAAGAAATGCCGCCAGTTTGATCAGAAGAAAACCCGCCGCTGTCAGAAGTGCCGCTTCAGGAGAGAACGAAAACCGATGGCCAATCACTCCCATCCCCGCAATTCTGGCCGTAACCAGGCTGATCAGTTCCGAGAGAAGTACAGCCACAGGCAGCCCGATTATAAGAGGAAAGATACTGCTGTACAGATCCTCAGCGAGCAAAAGCAGGAACAAAGTCCTGCGACGCATCCCCATCATCAGATACAGCCCGAACTCATGTCTGCGTCTCTGCATCTGATATTTTCCCGCATAATAGACAAGAAAAAACAAAATCACCAATGCTGCGCCAAAGAACAGCGGCAGCATGGAAATCAGCCGTTTTACAGCATCACTTTCCATCTGCTGCAGAAAAATCATAACATCCTGATTCGGCAGTGACAGAATAATATAAAAGGCAATAACCGTGATCAGCAGAGTGCTGAAAAACAGTCCGTTCTCTTTTCTGCTTCTCCGGCCATTCCGGAATGCAAGTTTAAAAAACATACTCACTTCCCCCTCCCAGCTGTGCCATTACCTTCAGAATTCTCTCATAAAACTCACGCCTTGATTCCTCCGGTGCATCTCTCCGTATTTCATGGAAGATTGCTCCGTCCTGTATAAACAGAATCCGGCTGCAGTAGCTGGCCGCATTGGAATCATGAGTTACCATAAGAATCGTGGCCTCTTCCTCTTCATTCAGGCCCTTCAGTTTCTCCATAAGCCCCTTTGCGTTTTTGGAATCCAGGGCGCCCGTAGGTTCATCGCACAGAATGATTTCCGGATTCAGAATCAGCGCCCGGGCCGCCGCAGTTCTCTGTTTCTGGCCGCCGGACATCTGGGCCGGAAATTTATCCAGCACATCCGTAATCTCCAGATACTCTGTCAGACGTCTCAGTCTCTTTTCCCCCTCTGCCCCCGGCACACGCTGAATGGACAGCGGAAGCAGAATATTTTCCCGTCCTGTCAGATTGTCCAGCAGTTCAAAATTCTGAAAAAGATAGCCGATCTTCCTGCCCCGGTACTGCGCCAGGGCGGCGCCTCTGAGCCGCTGGATTTCCTGCTCCCGCATAACGATTCTCCCGCCTGTAGGGCGCGTCACAGATGCTATGCAGTTCAGCAGTGTAGACTTACCTGAGCCGCTGCTTCCCATAATCCCCAGGAACTCTCCCTTAAGCACCTGAAAACTCATGCCGTCCAGAGCTTTCGTCTGATTCGGCTGTCTGCCGTAGTATTTCCTTAAATCCTCTATCTCCAGAATACGTTCCATCAAAAAAACCTCCTCATTGCTTTCTGCTAAAAGCATACCACCGGAGGCTGCGAAAAAACACTTACACTTCATGAAATGTTTCATCAATTCGGATTTGTCGAAGTGAACTTCCGGTATTGAAAAAGGAA
>DWZZ01000046.1 GCA_019117305.1 Candidatus Mediterraneibacter merdigallinarum
TTTCCTACGCGCAGTGTTACATTATTTGCACTAATCATCTGTAATCTCCTTATTTCTGAAACTCTGATGACAGGCCTGATTTTCTCTGGGGCGGAAAAATGAGAAATTATTCCGTTCCGGAAAAAACAGGCCGGATTTCCAACGCTTATATTACCATGGGACAGAGGCAAAAGGCAAGGCCTGTCTTTATCAAATAGAAACGGAAAGCAGCAGAGAGATTCTGCAGATAAGCAGGCAGGTCTCTGAGTGAACTTTTGCAAAAATAAAACTTACGGTTCCCGTCCGGGGAAAAACAGTATATAATAGCATTGTTGAAGTTCTTTAAACGATGACAGCGTCTGAAAGTGAGGAGAAACTGAGAAATGAATATAAAAAAAGCAACAATGGTTCTGGAGGGCGGCGCGACCAGAGGCGTTTTCACCTCAGGTGTTCTGGATCTTCTGATGGAAAAGGACATATATACCTCCCATGTAATCGGTGTATCTGCGGGAGCCTGCAATGCATTAAGCTACGTGTCCAGACAGCCGGGCAGGACCAGGGACTGCATGATCCCAAAGGAAAAGGATCTGGGATATTATTATGGTATCCGGGATTTCGTAAAAGAAAAAAGTGTAATGAACATGGATATGATATTTGACAGATATCCGAAAGAAATTTATCCATTTGATTTTGACGCCTATTTTAAGTCGGAGATGGAGTGCCAGCTGGTGACAACCAACTGCCTGACCGGAAAAGCAGAGTATATGACAGAGCGGGAGGATCGGGAAAGGCTTATGAAGATCTGCCGGGCTTCCTGCAGTATGCCTCTTCTGACGCCCATCGTAAATGTAGACGGCGTGCCTTATCTGGACGGAGGACTTGCAGATTCGATACCGATCCGGCGGGCGGAAAATATGGAAAATGAAAAAATTGTGGTTGTACTTACCAAAAATGCAGGATACCGGAAGAAAACGCTCTCCAGGGGAATGCAGAAGATTTACCGGAGGGCATACCGGTCCTATCCCGCGCTGGTACGCACAATTTTCCGGAGAAGCTTTGAGTACAATAAGACAATGAATTATCTGGATCAGCTTGAGAAAAAAGGAAAAGTATTTGTAATCCGTCCTCAGGTAAAGCCGGTGTCACGTCTGGAGAGAAATACAGAGACTCTTCATGCGTTCTATGAGCATGGCTACAAACTGATGGAAAGAAAACTGGATGCCCTGATGGAGTATCTGGAGAAATAGGAAGGGGGAAACGGCAGTGAGCAGACCGGAAAATCTGGATTATACACAGAACAGAGAATTATCCTGGCTCCGTTTTAATCAGCGGGTGCTGGAGGAAGCGCAGGACGAGACTGTTCCGCTGATGGAGAGAATGAAATTTGTAGCTATTTTCACCAGCAACCTGGATGAATTTTTTATGATCCGGGTGGGAAGTCTGTACGATATGGCTGCGGCGGACAATACAAAGCAGGATATTCGTTCGGGAATGACAGCAGAAGAACAGCTTGCCGCTATTTACCGTGCCGTAGCTCCGATGTACAAAGAGAGAGACAAGACTTATGCGGAGATCAAAAAGCAGCTGCATCCCTATGGTGTATGCGGTCTTGGATTTAAAGAGCTGGAGCAGCAGGAGAAGAAATATGTAAAAAAATATTTTAAAGAGCAGATTCTTCCGGTGCTCTCTCCCCAGATTGTGGATGCGAACCACCCGTTCCCCCATCTTTTAAATAAAGAAATCTATGTGGTGGCAAATCTGAAACAGGGAAATAAAACGATGCTGGGAGTTGTTCCGGTTCCCCAGTATATTTCCGATGTCCTGTTTCTGCCCGGACACGATATCCGTTATATCCGTATGGAAAAGGTGATTATGGAGTATCTTGAACTTGTGTTTGATAAATATCAGGTGTCGGATAAAAATTATATCTGTGTAACAAGAAATGCGGATATTGCGCCCAATGATGAACTGATGGCGGACAATGAGGATTTCCGGTATGTTATGCAGGAAACCCTTCACAAAAGAAGAAGGATGGCTGTAGTCCGCCTGGAGGCGGCGAATCCGCTGGGAAAAGAAATGGAAAAATTCCTGTGCGAAAAGTTCCATATCACTCCGGAGTGTATTTTCCGCACGAAGATGCCGATGAAACTGGGATTCATATTTACAATTGCAGACAAGGTGCCTGAATCCATGAAAAGGGCCCTTACAGATTCTCCCTTTATTCCTCAGCCTTCGTCCATGCTCTCGGAGGGGAGTGTGATGGAACAGGTGAAAAAGAAAGATGTCCTTCTGTCCTATCCCTATGAGAGTATGGAGCCTTTCTTACAGCTGATCAAGGAGGCGTCCACGGATCCGGATGTCATGACAATCCGGATTACCATTTACCGCCTGGCAAAAAAGGCAAGGCTTGTGGAGTATCTGTGCGCGGCTGCGGAGAACGGCAAAGAAGTTACGGCGCTGATCGAATTGAGAGCCAGATTTGACGAGCAGAATAACATTGACTGGTCAGAACGGATGGAAGAGGCAGGCTGCCGTGTGCTTTACGGATTTGAGAACTATAAAGTCCACTCGAAAATCTGTCTTATTACATACCGGAATAAAAATGAAATCCGCTATATTACCCAGATCGGAACCGGAAACTATAATGAAAAAACAGCAAAAATGTACACCGATTATTCTCTGATAACATCCAGCCAGGAGATCGGAGAAGACGCGGCCGTATTTTTCAAAAATATGTCTATCGGCAATCTGGACGGAGTATACAATCATCTGATTGTCTCCCCTACAAGCCTGAAGCAGAAAGTACTTCAGCTTATGGATGAGGAGATCGCCAAAGGGAAAGACGGCCGGATTCTTATGAAAATGAATTCGGTAACGGATATGGACTTTATCCGGAAAACGGCTCAGGCATCCCAGGCCGGAGTAAAGGTTCAGCTGATTGTCCGGGGAATCTGCTGCATTCTCCCGGGAATTCCTGGGAAGACCGATAATCTTCACGTGACCAGTATTGTAGGAAGATTTCTGGAACATCCCAGAGTATTCGTATTCGGCAGCGGATCCGATGCCAAAGTGTATATCGGTTCAGCGGATATGATGACCCGAAATACAGAAAACAGGGTGGAAGTGGCCTGTCCGATCTATGATGAAACGATCCGGAGACATCTGATCCATGATCTGAAAGTTATGCTTTCCGATAACGTAAAGGCGCGGGAAATGACAAGCGACGGAACTTATCGGAAGAAAAATACAGGAGAAAAGGCAGTAAATGCCCAGGAGACATTTATGAAAGAAGCCATAAATGCCAGAAGACCATCCCCCTATGTCCGGAAAAGGGAGCGGAATTCACTGTTGAACAGATTATTCGGACTGTTCGGCAGAAAAGAAAAATAATCAGGAGGAAACAATATGAAACAGCTTACAGTTCGGGATTTTGGAACTTTGAAAAATGGTGAGAAGGCTCACCTGTACATTATGGAAAACGAAAATGGAATCTCAGCGGCGGTGACGGACTACGGCGCGGCTCTGGTGAACCTCCGTATACCGGATAAAAACGGAGTTATGCTGGACGTCGTGCTGGGATTTGATGATGTGTCCGGATATGAGAACGGAACAGAGTGTTTCGGCGCTTCCGTGGGAAGAAGCGCCAACCGGATCGGCGGAGCCAGCATCGAGATCAACGGTACAACCTATAAACTTGCAGAAAACGACCACGGAAATAATCTCCACAGCGGACCGGATTACTATTTTAAACGGATGTGGACCGTATCCGGCAGTGGGGATGACCATGTGACCTTTGTCCTTCACAGTCCGGACGGAGATCAGGGATACCCGGGAGCGCTTGATATGCATGTGACATACACTCTGGACGAGGAAAACGGGATTACTGTGCACTATGAGGCAGTGCCTGATAAAGATACAGTTATCAATATGACAAATCACAGCTACTTTAATCTGAACGGTCAGGGCAGCGGTACAGCTCTTGGACATACGCTGACGATGGATTCTGATTTCTTTACCCCGGCCGATGGTGAGGCAATTCCCACCGGAGAGATACTGCCGGTGGAGGGAACGCCCATGGATTTCCGGACCGGCCGTGTACTGGGGGACGAAATCGACTCAGATTATGAAGCCCTCAGACTGGGCGAAGGATATGACCATAACTGGCTGTTGAAAACAGAAGGAAAATTTATTAAAGTGGCAGAACTGGCGGCGGACAAAAGCGGCATTGTCATGGATATGTATACAGACCGTCCGGGTGTCCAGATCTATACTGCGAATTTCCTGGAAGGCAGCACAGGCAAAGGCGGAGCATGCTACAGAAGCCGGGATGCGGTATGTCTGGAAACCCATTTTTATCCGGATGCAATCCACCATGAGAATTTCCCGGGACCGGTGTGCAGAGCAGGAGAAAAGTATGACACACGGACCATGTACCGTTTCCGGACAGACAGATAAGAGAAAGGCAGAACAGGAATTTACATCATATGGGAAAAGCATTGTATATTGCAGAAAAGCCCAGCGTGGCGATGGAGTTCGCAAAGGCGCTGAAAATAAACGCCGGACGAAGAGACGGATATATGGAGTCTGACGAGGCAGTTATCACATGGTGTGTAGGACACCTTGTGACCATGAGCTATCCGGAAGAGTATGATCCGGCACTGAAACGGTGGAGTATGGATACTCTGCCGTTTATCCCTGCTGAGTTTAAGTATGAAGTGATCCCTGCCGTGGAAAAACAGTTCCGGACCGTAAGCTTTCTTCTTAACCGGGATGACGTAGAAACAATTTATGTATGTACTGACTCCGGAAGAGAAGGAGAATATATTTACCGGCTGGTAGAACAGGAGGCACATGTAAAAGGAAAAAAACGTCTGCGGGTGTGGATTGATTCTCAGACTGAGGAAGAGATATTAAGGGGCATACGGGAGGCAAAAGATCTGTCGGCTTATGATAATCTGAGTGAATCTGCATATCTGAGAGCAAAGGAAGACTATCTGATGGGAATTAATTTTTCCCGCCTTCTTACCCTGAAATACGGCAACAGCATATCCTCATACCTGAATACACGGTATTCTTCTATATCTGTAGGACGGGTTATGACCTGCGTACTGGGTATGGTTGTACGGAGAGAAAGGGAGATCCGGGAATTCAGAAAAACACCTTTTTACCGGGTGGTCAGTACGGTGGATGCCGGTGGCCCGTCTTTTGAGGGGGAATGGAGAGCCGTAAAGGGCTCCCGGTATTTTGAATCCTTTGATCTGTACAAAGAAAACGGATTTAAAGAAAGAAAAAAGGCAGAAGAACTGCTGGAATTTCTGAACCGGGAACAGCCTCTTGCCTGTCAGGTGGAATCCGTTGAAAAAAAGAAGGAAAAGAAGAATCCGCCCCTCTTATATAATCTGGCGGAACTTCAGAATGACTGCTCCCGGCGGTTTAAAATCAGTCCGGATGAAACTCTCAGAATTGTACAGGAACTCTATGAAAAGAAACTGGTAACCTACCCGAGAACAGATGCCAGAGTGCTTTCTTCGGCAGTGGCAAAAGAAATCAGCCGGCAGCTGAACGGACTGACAGGGTATGCTCCGGCGGCTCCTTTTCTCCGGGATATTCTTCAGTTCGGTTCTTACAAAAATCTGGAAAAAACCAGATATGTCAATGACAAACAGATTACCGATCATTATGCGATTATTCCCACCGGACAGGGACTTTCGGCCCTGAATTCAGTGTCGGCGGTATCCCGGAATGTATATGATCTGATTGTCAGGCGGTTCCTGAGTATTTTTTATCCTCCGGCAGTATATCAGAAAGTGTCGATTGTGACACAGATGCAGAGGGAACGTTTTTTTTCCAGCTTTCGGGTTCTGGCGGAAGAAGGATATCTGAAGGCAGCAGGTATCCGGAAGCAGAGCAGCGCAGATCAGGAAAAGGAAGAAACGGAAAATGAAAACCAGGACAAAGCCCTCTTTGAACGGGTGCAGTGTGTGAAAAAAGGAGATATTCTGGCAGTAAAAAAACTGGAAATCAAAGAAGGAGAAACCTCGCCCCCGAAGCGGTACAACTCCGGCTCTATTATTCTGGCTATGGAAAATGCCGGACAGCTTATTGAGGATGAAGAACTCCGGGCCCAGATAAAAGGAAGCGGAATCGGCACAAGCGCCACCCGGGCGGAGATTCTGAAAAAACTGATTCATATCAAATATCTTGCTCTCAGTAAGAAGACACAGATTATTACTCCCACTCTTCAGGGGGAAATGGTTTATGATGTGGTGGATCACTCTATCAAGTCTCTTCTTAACCCGGAACTGACAGCCAGCTGGGAGAAAGGACTTACCTATGTGGCAGAAGGATCAATCAGCCCGGATGAATACATGGAGAAGCTGGACAGGTTTGTAGCCGGCCATACGGCGGGGGTCAAAAGACTGAATAATCAGTACCAGCTCAGAGAATGTTATGACAAGGCGGCAGCGTATCACAAAAAGTCCGTTGGAAGACAGGAAAGCAGTGCCGGCGGAAGACAAAAGAGAAATAATAAAAAAGAAGAATGAGAATATAACAGAAAAGAGAGTTAACAGAAATGCCGGAGGCCGGCGGAAAGGAAGAAAGAAAAATGAAAGGTGTAACAGTAAAGGAACTCTACACATTGGAGGAGACAATTGCAAAGGATATCTTTGAAGGAGTGGAGTATCCCTGGGAGGTACTGCCGAAGATCAGCAGCTTTATTATAGAACTGGGGAATACGCTGAGCAGTGATGAGTATGAAAAGATCGGCGAGAATGTGTGGGTTGCAAAATCGGCAAAAGTAGCGCCTACGGCTTTTATCAACGGGCCGGCCATCATCGGAAAAGACGCGGAAGTGCGTCATTGTGCTTTTATCCGTGGCAATGCGATTGTAGGTGAGGGAGCCGTTGTGGGAAATTCTACAGAGCTGAAAAATGTGATTCTGTTCAATAAAGTTCAGGTTCCTCATTACAATTATGTCGGAGATTCTGTTCTGGGATATAAATCTCACATGGGTGCGGGTTCCATCACTTCCAACGTGAAATCAGACAAAAAACTGGTTGTGGTAAAAAGTCCGGAAGGGAATATTGAGACCGGAATGAAAAAATTCGGAGCCATGCTCGGTGATGAAGTAGAAGTAGGCTGCGGCAGTGTTCTTAATCCGGGAACAGTTGTGGGAAGCCATACAAACATTTATCCCCTTTCTTCTGTGAGAGGCGTTGTGCCGGCCAACAGTATCTATAAAAAGCAGGGAGAAGTCGTGGAGAAGATGAGCAGATAGAGGATGCATATACTTTTGTGTTGACACGGGCCTGCGGCCCGTGTTATTCTATAGCCGGACGCTTTATCACTTTAAAGCGCAACGCTTTAAAGTGAATGAGCAAAACGGATGGAAAATTTCGGTGCTGTGATGCCGGATAAAAGAAAAGGAAGTTGAGGGAAAAGAGATGGGAATTAAAATTGTGCTGCTTGTAGTCTTCTTTGCTGTTATGGTGGGAGTAGGAATCTATTCCAGAAAGCATGCTTCCAGCGTGGACGGCTTTGTTCTGGGAAGCAGATCCGTGGGACCATGGCTTACGGCGTTTGCTTATGGAACTTCATATTTTTCGGCAGTTGTATTTGTGGGATACGCCGGACAGTTCGGATGGAAATACGGAATTGCCTGTACCTGGATCGGGATAGGCAATGCGCTTATCGGAAGTCTTCTTGCCTGGGTAGTGCTGGGCCGGAGAACCAAGGTTATGACACAGCACCTGAAGTCCAAGACAATGCCGGATTTTTTCGGAGAACGGTATGACAGTAAGACGCTGAAGATCGTGGCGTCCGTAATTGTATTTGTTTTTCTGATTCCATATACAGCATCGGTGTACAATGGCCTGTCCAGATTGTTCGGCATGGCATTCAATATTCCGTATTCCTGGTGTGTAATTGCGATGGCAGTGTTTACCGCTTTGTATGTAATACTGGGCGGCTACATGGCTACAGCGATCAATGACTTTATCCAGGGGATTATCATGCTGGTGGGAATTGTGGCGGTAATTGCGGCTGTCTTAAGCGGGCAGGGCGGATTTATGGAGGCAATTTCAAAGATGGCTGAGATTCCCAGCGATGCTGCTGTGACTGCCGGCCAGCCGGGGGCATTTACCTCGTTTTTCGGACCGGATCCGCTGAACCTTCTCGGCGTTGTTATACTGACATCTCTGGGAACCTGGGGACTGCCTCAGATGATCGGAAAATTTTATGCAATCAAAGACGAAAAGTCCGTAAATACAGGAACCGTGATTTCCACAGTATTCGCAATTGTAGTTTCCGGCGGATGCTATTTCCTCGGAGGTTTCGGAAGACTGTTTGACAGCCCGCAGATCTATGATGAGGCAGGAAACGTTGTATATGACAGTATTATTCCATACATGCTGTCAGCTCTTCCGGATATTCTGATTGGAATTGTGGTCGTACTTGTGCTTTCCGCGTCTATGTCCACTCTGTCTTCTCTGGTGCTGACTTCCAGTTCCACTATGACGCTGGATCTGCTTAAGGATAATATAATTAAAAATATGAGCGAAAAGAAACAGATTATTGTGATGCAGCTTCTCATTGTATTTTTTATTGTTGTATCGGTTGTAATTGCTCTGGATCCGCCCACATTTATCGCCCAGCTGATGGGCATCTCCTGGGGCGCTCTGGCAGGCGCTTTTCTGGCGCCTTTCCTCTACGGGCTGTATTGGAAAGGAGTTACCAAAGCCGGTGTATGGGCCGGATTTATTGCAGGTGTGGGACTGACGGTATCCAATATGTTTCTCGGATTTATTGAGTCTCCCATCAATGCCGGAGCGGCGGCAATGATTGCCGGACTGGTGGCAGTGCCTGTTGTCAGTCTTCTTACGCCGAAGATGAAAAAGGAGAAAATTGATGAGATATTCCAGTGTTATGATGAGACTGTAACAATTACGAAAAAAAGATCGCTTCAGCAGGATGTATAAAAAATAAGAAAAAGGCGGGAATCGGAGCCCTGTCGGACGGAACGGCGGAACAGGCCGGGAAGACCGACAGGGCTTCGCTTTTATATGAAAGAGTTTTTGGAGTTGAATATACGCAATACGTATGTTATAATGGCAGCATATCAAAAAAGTTGTTGACATTTGAAGACCGGTATAATACTATAGTAACAGATGCGAACAACTGTTCGATTTTGAAAAGGAGAATTGATTTATGGCAAATAGTGCAAATATGAACGAAGAAAAGAAAAAAGCGCTGGATGCGGCGATCGCCAAGCTGGAAAAGGATTTCGGAAAAGGCGCGGTGATGCGGCTTGGAGATTCCAGTGCGCATGTTGCGGTTGAGACTGTTCCCACGGGCTGTCTGAGCCTGGATCTTGCGCTGGGACTCGGAGGGGTTCCGAAAGGTCGTGTGATTGAGATTTACGGGCCTGAATCCAGCGGTAAGACGACGGTGGCTCTCCACATGATTGCGGAAGTACAGAAAAGAGGCGGAATTGCCGGGTTTATTGATGCAGAGCATGCACTGGATCCGGTTTATGCGAAAAATATCGGCGTTGATATTGATGAACTGTATATTTCCCAGCCGGACAGCGGAGATCAGGCGCTTGAGATCGCAGAGACCATGGTGCGCTCCGGAGCGATTGATATCATTGTAATTGACTCTGTGGCTGCTCTTGTTCCAAGACAGGAGATTGAGGGAGATATGGGAGACAGCCATGTGGGGCTTCAGGCCAGACTGATGTCTCAGGCTCTGAGAAAGCTGACCCCCGTGATCAGCAAGTCCAACTGTGTGGTGATTTTTATCAACCAGCTCAGAGAGAAAGTAGGAGTTATGTTCGGAAACCCGGAGACAACTACCGGAGGAAGGGCTTTGAAGTTCTATGCGTCTGTCCGTATGGATGTAAGAAGGATCGAGACGTTGAAACAGGGCGGAGAAGTTGTGGGAAACCGCACCCGTATTAAGATTGTTAAAAATAAGATTGCTCCTCCGTTTAAAGAGGCGGAGTTTGACATTATGTTTGGAAAAGGCATTTCGCGGACGGGAGATATTCTGGATCTTGCCGCCGGGATAGACGTAGTGAAAAAAAGCGGCGCATGGTATGCCTATGAAGGAGAAAAGATCGGACAGGGAAGAGAAAATGCGAAAACCTATCTGGAGACACATCCGGAAGTGATGGAGGAGCTGGACAGAAAGGTCAGGGCGCACTATCATCTGGGAGATGCTCCGGAGACAGAAGACAAAAATACGGAGAAAAAAGAAAACCCGGACGGAGATCTGAAATTGACGGCCGGTAAGACCAAATGACAGTTACAAGAATCGAACCCTGCGGGAAAACCAGATACCGGATTCATCTGGATGGAGAGCCGGCTTTTATCCTGTATAAAGGAGAGATGAAGAACCTGGGTATCCGTGAAGGGGAGGAGGTCTCCCCGGATACGCTGGAAACAATTTATTCGGCGATACTGTACAGGCGGGCCCGACTGCGGGCCATGCATCTGCTGGAAGACATGGACCGGACAGAGGCGGGACTTCGGGAAAAACTTCGTCAGGGAGAATATCCGGAGGAAGTGACGGAAAAGGCGATCGCATATGTCCGTTCCTTTGGCTATCTGAATGATGCCCGATATGCGGAAAATTTTATTCTGAGCCGTCAGGATACGAAAAGCCGGCGGGAAATAGAAGCGCTTCTGATAAAAAAAGGCGTGGCCAGAGAGATTATTGATCAGGCTTTTTCTGTCTGCTATACGGAGAACGAAGAACTGGAAGCAGTGAGGAAAATTCTCCGGAAAAAAAGGTTTGATCCGGACTCTGCCGACAGCCTGCAAATGCAGAAAATATACGGATATCTTGCCCGGAAAGGATTCCGCTATGAGACAATCCGTCAAGTGATACAAAATCATGCGGAGGATGCTTGACATTGTTGTGAAAACAGTATAAAATTTAACTGTT
>DWZZ01000047.1 GCA_019117305.1 Candidatus Mediterraneibacter merdigallinarum
TTTTCTATTCATGGTCTGTTATCTCCTCTCTCCTTTTTTCATCACCTGACAAATTCACAGACATCTGCTCCAGCACTTCCCTGCATATAGAAAGCTTTTCTTCCGGAATACCCCTGGAAAGGAGCTCTTCAATATAACGAATGTTCCCCAGTATATGCTGTCTCACTCCTATGGCTTTTTCTGTAGGAACCAGCTTTTTAAGCCTTGCATCCTGTTTCACCGGCTCTCTTATAATAAAGCCGTTTTTTTCCAGAATCTGGAGCGTCCCCGTTGCCGTAGACCTCCGGATCTGAAACTCTTTTTCCACATCCTTCTGGTAAATATCCCTCTCCGGGGACTGAAACAGAATATAATGCAGCACCAGTCTCTGCATATTTGTGGTCAGACAGTCCTCCCCCTTCTGAATACATAACCGCCGCTTCAACTGATGGGAGAGTGTATTAATCAGCCTGCCCACATCATGGCCGCTGTCAAAAATCTCCGTGTTTTCACTGACGCACATCCTTCCCGCACATCCTTTCTAAACTTAAAGAATGCCGCCGGCATTTTCACTGCTGCGCGGGTACCTGCCATGCCGACAGTTCTGCCCGTGCCGCCCGCAAATCCGCCGGAGGCCGTATCCAAGAGGTATTCCCCATTCAAATATAATTTGTTCGGTAACTAACAATATAGTATAAAGAATTAAAATTATTGTCAATCATCAAAATGCACAAAAGAAAAAATCCTTCCAAAACAAAATATAGTATGTTTTTAATTCTTCCCGATGAAATAAAACATGGCACTGTCTGCCGCGCAGTACTGAAAAGCAGCCTCCAGTTGTACCCATCTTTAATACAACTTAACAAAAATTTTAAAAAACCGGATGTTTTGCATAAGGATTACAACATATTCTTTCTATATTACTGGTTTTTTCGCACAAAAATGTGGAAAAGCCCAACAAAAAATTGTATAATATAGAGCAGTAATATGAAAGAGAGGGCTCACTATGAAGCAAAATAATATGTTAGCTATGATTTTGGCTGGTGGTCGGGGAACTCGTCTGCATGAACTGACAAAAAAGGTAGCTAAACCTGCCGTTTCATATGGCGGGAAATACCGCATCATCGATTTCCCGCTCAGCAACTGTGCAAACAGTGGTATTGATGTTGTCGGGGTTCTTACACAATACGAATCCATCCTCCTTAACAGCTATGTTGCCGCAGGACGCCGCTGGGGTCTTGACGCAAAAGACAGTGGAGTGTATGTACTTCCGCCCCGCGAGAAGGCAGACGCCAATCTTGACGTTTACAGGGGAACTGCTGATGCGATTTCACAGAACATTGATTTTATCGATACATATTCTCCGGAATATCTCCTTATTCTTTCCGGAGACCACATCTATAAAATGAATTATGCAAAAATGCTTGCTTATCATAAAGAGCATAATGCAGATGCTACAATTGCAGTTATTGAGGTTCCCATGAAAGAAGCAAGCCGCTTCGGTATTATGAATACAGATGATACCGGCCGGATTGTTGAATTCGAAGAGAAACCCGAGAAACCCAAGAGCAATCTGGCGTCTATGGGAATCTATATTTTTAACTGGAAGCTTCTTCGCAAACTTCTCATGGCAGATATGAAGGATCCGGATTCTTCACATGACTTTGGAAAAGATATTATTCCTACCCTTTTAAATGATGGTAAGAGCCTGTATGCATATAAATATAAAGGTTACTGGAAAGAC
Organism: Candidatus Mediterraneibacter merdigallinarum; assembly: GCA_019117305.1. Taxonomy (GTDB): domain Bacteria; phylum Bacillota; class Clostridia; order Lachnospirales; family Lachnospiraceae; genus Mediterraneibacter; species Mediterraneibacter merdigallinarum. The sequence continues at coordinate 1,724 of DWZZ01000047.1, forward strand.
GTTGGAACTATTGATTCTCTCTGGGAAGCAAATATGGATCTTCTGGATAAGAATAATGAGCTTGACCTTAACGATCCCACCTGGAAGATCTATACGGAAGATGTAACTTCTCTTCCGCAGTATATCGGCGCTGATGCTGATATCGAAAATGCTTTTATCACACAGGGATGCCAGATCGATGGAGAAGTTAAAAATTCCGTTCTTTTCACCGGAGCTAAAGTCGGAGCCGGAGCTAAAGTCATTGATACTGTGCTGATGCCCGGAGCACAGGTGGAAGAAGGAGCAGTTGTCCAGCGCGCTCTTGTAGCAGACGATATTAAAATCGGCAAGAACGCTGTTGTAGGAAGCCCGGACAGTGAACACATTGAACTTGTTGCAAAACGTGTAAAGGGGGAAGAATAATATGAGTAGGGCATTTGGAATTGTTAATTTTGCCGGCAACCACATTCAGGTAGACGGCCTTCAGGCGTATCGTCCTGTAGGAGCATTTTCTTTCCTCGGAAGATATCGCGTAATTGATTTCCCGATCTCTAATATGAGCAACAGCGGCATTGATACAATCCAGGTATATATCAGAAGGAAACCGCGTTCCCTCACAGAGCATCTGGGAACCGGACGCCATTATAATATCAACTCAAAACGCGGAAAACTTCATATATTATATACAGAGTCCAACATGGTCAGCGATATCTACAATACAGATATTGCCGCTTACATCGAAAATATCGATATACTTAACAGCGTACCTTATCCTTATGTAGTAATCGCTCCAAGCTATATGGTTTATACCGCTGACTACAGCACGCTTCTCAAAACTCATATTGAATCCGGTGCTGATATTACTCTGATGTACCATTCCGTGGACAATGCAAAAGAGGAATTCTTAAGCTGCTACACACTGGACATCAACCGTCAGAAAGGCGTAGATGCCATTCAGCCGAACCGCGGTAATGCGAAAAATAAAAATATTTTCATGGATACATATGTAATGAAAAAAGAGCTCTTCCTTGACCTGGTAAGCAAAGCTCACAAGATGTCCGCTATGTATTCCCTTGTTGACATTGTGGATGAGGCATGCCAGGAACTGGATGTACGCGCCGTACCACACCGCGGATACTTTGCTTCCATTACGGATTTCAAGAGCTATTACGATGCAAACATGTCATTGATCGACCTGAAAAACGCTACAAATCTTTTCGTAAATGACTGGCCGATTTATACACGTACCAATGATTCCTGTCCGACTCAGTATTTTACAGGAAGTTCTGTAAAGTCCTCTGTTGTATCCAACGGATGTCTGATCGAAGGCAGGATTGAGAATTCCGTAATCGGAAGAGGCTGCGTAATCAAGGAAGGCGCTGTTATTAAAAACTGCGTCATCTCATCCGGCGTTGTAATCGGAAAGGGCGTTCACGCAGAAAATCTGGTCGTAGACAAACACGCAAAACTGATCCGCGGCAAGAGAATCATCGCTTCCCCGGACAAACCCGGATACATAGAACGCGGCGATACACTGTAATTCGGATTTGTCGAAGTGAACTTCCGGTATTGAAAAAGGAA
>DWZZ01000048.1 GCA_019117305.1 Candidatus Mediterraneibacter merdigallinarum
TTGCATTTTCATGCTGGTAAATGCCAGCTTTTGCAATGTAGCTTCCTTAACACAGAACCACCGTAAAAATCAGAGAATTTCACTCTCTGTTTCTCACGGGGGTTCTGCAGATTATTTTCTGCTCCGGCGCTGTCACGGCCGGAATATGGATCTGTTCTTCTGTTCCATGCAGATTCAGAAATCCGTCTGACTGCTGAATTCTTTCCACTCTTCGAGCTCAGCCGTCCTCTGACGCAGAGATTCCTCAACCACTTCCACTGCATCTTTTCCAAGTACAAGCCGGAACTGGATATCTCCGGCCTTTACTGTCTCTATAATTCATCCTCCATTTATTTTACAGGGGATGCAGTCAACTGCTTTATGATACATGCTGTTCTGACGGTTGCACCATCCGATGGCTTCCAGATTCAATTCTGTGATCGTACCAAAAACTCTGCCGGCAAGAAAGTTATCTTTTACAAAGCGGATCAGGCGCTCCACTTTGCCTTTAGTGAAAGGATGCTTTGGCTTGCAGAGTTTTGTCTGGAAACCGATTGTTTCCATGAACACTTTATAATCTTTCTGCCACAGCGGATGGCCTTCCGGATCCCGCCGGACTACGACGCTTTTCATGTTATCTGTCAGTATATAGCGTGGGATCCCCATATAAGTAAACGCATGGATCATCCCTATAAAGAGATTTTCCTGCCTGGCATTGGGAAAGAATTCAATATATCTTTCCCCGCAATGATGGCAGATCATAGCAAAACATGCAACCTTATAGGATGTACTAGTATCCGTATCTCCCTGGACAAATCCCCAATGCAGTATTCCGTTATGATCAAGCACAATCCGTTTTACAATCGCAAGTCCCAGACCGCTTCCCTCGCTGCAGCGTGTCCGGGACGCGTCCAGTCTGCAGAAGCTTTCGAATATTTTCTCCAGATTTTCATCCGGCACACCGGGACCGTCGTCTGCTATATCCAGAAGCAGACGGGAATCCTGTCTTTTCAGCTCAACCGTCACGCAGCTGCTCTCTTTTGTCCGGTAACGGATTGTATTTATTATAATATTGTCAATCACCCGTCTGAACTCTCTTGCGTCAATTACCGCCCACAGACCTTCCCCTTCCTGATTTCCGTCCCCGGATTTTTCTGTAAGGACAGAAACTTTCACTTTGTTTTCTTCCAGATATTCCTGATTCTCTGACAGATAGCCGGAGATAATAAGTTTCTTTCGTATGGACATTTCGTATTCCCCATTTCATAACGCAACAGTTCAGCCGTATGTACGGATCACTCTCTTATACCTGCAGGACTCCCAGTACATTTAACAGGATCACCACCGCGCCCAGCGCGATCCGGTACCACCCGAAGATCTGGAAATCATGCTTTTTGACATAATCCATCTGGAACCGCACTACTGCGAGAGATATGAGAAAGGCAGTTACCATTCCCACGCCCAGCACCATCAGTTCCGTTCCCGTAAATGCGAAGCCATACTGCAGCACCCGCAGCAGACTTGCCCCGAGCATGACGGGAACCGCGAGATAAAAAGTAAACTCCGCAGCCACAGTCCTTGACACACCGATCAGCAAGGCGCCCACAATGGTCGCGCCGGATCGGGAAGTCCCCGGAAATACCGCTGCGATCACCTGAAAGACGCCGATAATAAGCACCGCGGATACCGTAAGCTGATCTACGGATGTAATCTTATCCGGTTTCCCTCTCTTCCATCTCTCGATAAGGATAAAAGCCACACCGAATACGATCAGCGCTATTGCTACCGGCACGGCGTGATAGAAAAGGGCTTCAAAGGTACTGTCAAACAACACGCCGATGACAGCGGCAGGAATACACGCCAGCAGGATTTTCCCCCACAGGACCATCTTGTCTTTCTCAATCACGGGCTTCTCTCTGTCACGGAACTGAAACGGAAAGAGCCTGTTCCAGAACAACACGACAACAGCAAGAATCGCGCCGAGCTGGATCACCACAAGAAATACGTTTATAAAAGAATCCGAACCCTTAAGTCTTACAAACTCGTCCAGAATAATCATGTGCCCTGTACTGCTTACGGGCAGCCACTCCGTAATTCCTTCCACGATACCGAATATAACTGCTTTGAAAAATTCCATAATAAAAATATCCCCTGTTCTTTATGATCACTGTTGTCTATCATAGACGATGATCATAAATAAACAGGGGATATTAGTTAAACAATTCTTAAATTTTTATATTATGCATAAATGGGTTTTCCTTCAGGTTCCGGAATCTCCGGACCTCCATACTGCAATACCTCACAGCAGCGCCATCGCCACCGTACCGGCAGTGAGCAGCACAAGCCCCAGTGCTTCTTTCCTTCCCAGTTTCTCGCCGAACACAAAATAGGAAAATGCCACCGTCACAAGCACGCTCAGTTTATCGACCGGCGCTACAATGCTGGCCGGTCCCTCCTGAAGCGCCCGGTAATAGCAGAGCCAGGACGCGCCCGTGGCCACACCGGAGAGACAGATAAACGCCATTTCCTTTTTTCCGATCCGGGCAGCCTCTTTCTGTTTTCCTGTCACAAAAACCATGCCCCATGCCATAATGAGCACCACGCATGTACGGATAGCGGTTCCCAGATTGGACTCCACGCCGGAAATGCCGATCTTTCCGAGGATCGCTGTCAGACTGGCAAAAAATGCAGATCCTGCCGCATAAAGAAGCCAGCCTCCCTTTCCGCTCTTTTTCGTCTCTTCCACATCTTTCTTCTCGATCATCAGAAAAATCCCCGCTGCAATGACAATAACTGCCCCTGCCTTCGGCAGAGATATCCCCTCCTGCAGGAATATCAGGGCCAGAATAATTGTAAGTACAGTGCTGGATTTGTCAATGGGCACAACTTTATTGATATCTCCGGTCTGCAGTGCTTTGAAATAGCACAGCCAGGAAGCTCCTGTTGCAGCTCCCGACAAAACCAGAAAGACAAACGTATATCCGCTGATCGACGAGATCTCAGCAAAGGAGCCGGATACAAACACCATGATCCATGAAAAAATAAGGACAACCACCGTGCGCACCGCCGTTGCCACGGTAGAGTCCGTTTTTCTTATCCCGCATTTTGCCAGAATCGAGGTGACTCCGGCGAAAAATGCAGAACCTATGGCATAAAAAAGCCACATAACTGATTCCCTCTTTCTCTTATTACATATTCAGCCGGTATCCTGCGCCGGGACCCCGGCACTGCCTCTATATTAACATGCCGGACAGCACGGACGCAATCGTCTCGATTTTCTTTACGGAGTACATTTGAATAAGAACATGTGGTACAATGGTTTAAGCTGTTGAACCAAAGGAGTATAACTATGATGGAGCACGAAAGAGAACTCTCTCAGCTCGCTGAAGAGTTTGAGAGCTGCCGTCGGATAAATAAAATGAATGGAGAAAATCGCATGACAGACTTAATGCAATTAATGAAAGAACGCCACAGTGTACGCCAGTACGAGGACAGACCGCTTGAGGACAGCGTTGTCTCCGCGCTGGAAGAGGAAATCAAAGTATGCAACAAGGAAAGCGGGCTGCACATCCAGCTTGTGAAAAATGAGCCAAAAGCTTTTGACAGTTTCATGGCTCATTACGGAAAGTTCAGCGGCGTCACAGACTACATCGCCATGATCGGGAAAAAAGGCGCTGATCTGGAAGAAAATTGCGGATACTACGGAGAACGTCTTGTCCTGAAAGCCCAGGAGCTGGGTCTGAATACATGCTGGGTCGCCATGACCTACAGCAAAGTAAAGACCGCTTTCACCATAGACAGCGGAGAGAAGCTGTGCATTGTCATTTCCCTCGGATACGGAAAGACAAAGGGCGTACCGCATAAGTCAAAATCAGCGGACGCCGTGACAAAAGCCGACGGCTCCGTTCCAGACTGGTTCCGGAAGGGAACAGAAGCCGCCCTTCTCGCGCCTACTGCAATGAACCAGCAGAAATTCCTGCTTACATTGAACGGAAACAAAGTCTCCGCGAAAGCCGGATTCGGATTTTATTCAAAAATTGATCTTGGAATCGTAAAATATCATTTTGAAATCGGAGCGGGGAAAGAAAATTTCCAGTGGGCGTAAGCTTTCACCGGACGTCCTGATAAAGAGAGCGGATCTTCTGCAGACTGCAGCGATCCGCTCTCTTCCTTATAAGTTATATTCCTTTTTTCTTTCTGAAGCTTTTATCTCTTTCAGCCGGTTTGCCAGTTCTCTGTAACAGCGTCTGTATGTTTTTCTGAACATCGGGCACTCTTCTGTTTCAGCCAAGTAAACAAGATTATTCATCATTCCTCTGATCAGCATCTTCCGGATTGACATGAGCATTTCTCCACTTCCTTTCCAACGACCCTTTCTCTTGACTTCATCTCTGTTCCGAAATATAATTTTACAGTACATTTTTCAGATTATCTATCAGATATCTGTGTAATCTTATAACAATCCTGCGAGGTAATAAAATGGCTGTTTCCATCACATTGAACGATGACCGTTCCGAAAAAATCCGCTATAACTATCCCGGGTATCCGATCTATATGCGCGAAGCACTTCTCTCCCAGTACCCGGAATACAGGGCTCCCAGCCACTGGCATGATGATATCGAGTTTATCTGCGTACTGTCAGGCGGGATGAAATATAATATAAATGGAGAAATCGTGAATCTGAAAAAAGGAGAAGGGATTTTCGTCAATTCGGGGCAGATGCATTCTGGCTTTTCGGATGACGGACAGGAATGCGGCTTCCTGTGCCTGCTCTTCCATCCCATGCTGCTGTGCTCTGTATTTCCGTACGAAAATGATTTTGTGACGCCATTGATTCAAAACAGCCGGACGCCTTATCTGCTGCTTTGCCCGGAGCAGGCACCGGCAGCTGCCTGGCAGCAGGAGATTCTGTCCCGGCTTCGTCTTCTGTACCGGAACCGGAATTCCCATACCGCTCCTCTGCGCGCCCTGTCGTCCTTCGCCCTGATCTGGTCGCTGCTGCTGGAACACGCTCCTGCGGACACCGCGAAAGGGAAGTGGCAGAGTCAGGATCTGACAATTGTGAAAAACATGACCGGATTTATTCAGAAAAATTACAGAAAAAAGATCTCTCTTGCGGAGATCGCTTCGTCCGGCGCCGTAGGACAGAGCAAGTGCTGCAGGCTCTTTGCCAGATACTTTTCCCAGTCGCCGAATGAATATCTGAATCATTACCGACTGAGTAAAAGTCTTGATCTGCTTCACAATACAGATATGTCAGTTACAGAGATCGCTCTGTCTGTCGGATTCGGCGGCGCCAGCTATTTTGCCGAAACATTTCGCAAAAGGATGGGGATAAGCCCCACGGAGTTCCGCAGGCAGGATCAGTAAACTGCTTCGATCTCCACCGTACCAGAGAGTTGTGATATTTCTTCCTCGCCTGACACTGCGTGGCCCAGCTCATAAAGCGACGGATTCTCGCTGTATTCACCGTAAAACATGACCACATCTCCCCAGGGCGCATAGTATGCCAGGGTTCCGGTCTCCACCCCCGCCAGAGGGGTATCTGCAGTGTCCAGAGCTTCAGGATAAAATATTTTTTCATTGTCGCTGAAATCCTCGATCTCGACGGAAAGCGGCAGCTGCGCATAGAGATCTGCCGCTGCTGTGCTGTCATTCAGTTCAAAAATTATTTCGCTGCCGTCTTCCGCCAGGACCCGTATCTGTCGTTTTTCTCCAGACATTGTTTCGTCCTCCTCTCTGTCTGCAGCCCGGTTATCCGGACCTGCTGTTTCTTCCTGACTTTCCTGCAGAGTTTGTTCATTATCTCCACCGTCAGTTTTCTGTGTGTTCCTGCTTTGCCGGCTCTCTTCCGCACTCTCTCTGCTCTGAGAAGAAGCGCAGCCCCCGGCCAGAAGTATTGTCAGAGCTGCAGATACCAGCATCCATCTCTTTTTCATTTTCCACATCACCTCGATTTCTGTTCGTCACTCTGTCTGCCATTTTCTATCTTAAACCGCAGATAATCCATGCGTTCCAGCTGTTTCTCCCGGAGATGAATCTCGTCCAGCGTAATTCCTCTCTGCCGGTTAAGCATCTGCATGCGCTGCTCTGCCGTATCTTCTTTTTTCAGGAACAGCCGCATGTATTCCTCTACTTCACTGCTGTCAAATCCGATATCGTGAAGAGTCATGATCATGCTCAGCCGTTCAATATCCTGATCGTCATACTGCCACATGCCCATCACTTTCTTTACAGAGCCGCACAGTCCCCAGCTCTCATATTCTCTGAGTATCTCCAGCGGGATCTTATACCGCTCGCTTGCTTCCTGTATCGTCATATTGCGCTCCCTTCTGCCTCCTGTCCCGTCACTGGACAAAACGGATATTATAAAGCCGGTACACTTCCGCCAGGCTCCGTATCTTGAGAATCTGGCTTTTTCCGCTGTCCATCCGGCTGATCTGCACCATATCTTCCGGCGCCAGTTCAAAGTCATCTATGTCAAAATTCTGCCGGATTCTTTCTTCATGCACCGATTTCGGAATGGCAATAATGCCCTTCTGCCTGAGCCATCTTAAGATAACCTGCGCAGGCTGTTTTCCGTATTTTTCCCCGATTCCCGCAAGCATCGCATTGGTAAATATTCCATTTGCGCCTTCCGCAAAGGGAGCCCATGCCATAGCTTTTATATCATACTGCTCCATCACCTCTCTTAAATCTTTCTGCTGGCAGAACGGATGAAGCTCGATCTGATTTACCGCAGGCACAACTTCGCTGTTCAGGATAAGATCCACAAGCCGGTCGGCCTCAAAATTGCATACTCCGATTGCCCTGATCTTTTTCTCCCGGTACAGTTCTTCCATCGCCCTCCAGCTTCCGTAATAATCCCCGTAAGGCATATGAATGAGATACAGATCAAGATAATCTGTCCCAAGATTCTCCAGTGTCTTCTGAAAAGAGCGCTTCGTCTTCTCATACCCTGCGTCCTGGATCCATACTTTGGATGTAAGGAACACTTCCTGTCTGGAAATACCGCTCTCTCTTACTGCTTCCCCTACCGCCCGTTCATTGCCGTAGCAGGCCGCAGTGTCAATCAGGCGGTATCCTGTCTGCAAGGCCGTAAGAACACTTTCCCTGCATTCTTTTTCGTCCGTAATCTGGAACACCCCGAAGCCAAGCCGGGGCATTTCTGTCCCGTTATTCAGACATATTACACATTCATTCCTGTTTTCCATTTTCCGTCTTCCCTTTCTTTTATCCGATATTTTATCTGTATAAATAAATGATATATTCATTCACATGCCGTGTCTAATGCTTGTTTTTTTGTTTCAGAAATGCTTGTGCCGTATTTCTCATTTTCCGGATTTCCTGATGGTTGACCTCCACAAAATTTCATGTGCGGTAAAGTAACACAGAAATTTGACGGGCAACAGTCCACCATTCCGTAATTCTCAAATAAAGATATATACTTACGCAACCAGACCTAACATTTTTTGCCCGCCATAGTTGGTGGAACTTTTGAAAAGTCAAAAGTATAATGATATCAGGAGGTGTGAAAAGTATGAAAATGCAGAAAAATAATATCGCCTGTAATTTGACTGCACTGCGGCAACTTAATAAATTCTCCCAGGAGGAAGTAGCAGAGCGAATTGGAGTTTCCCGGCAGGCTGTTGCAAAATGGGAAGCCGGTCAATCAGTACCCGACATTCTGAATTGTGACGCGCTGGCCAAACTGTATAATGTGGATCTCGATGATCTAATCCATTACGACCAGGAGCAGACTGGCGAAAGCATACCGCCCAGGGGTAAGCACATATTCGGAACCGTTTGCGTAGGTGAACGCGGTCAGATCGTACTTCCCAGGCGGGCCAGAGATGTATTCAAAATTAAGCCCGGAGATATGTTAGTCGTTTTAGGGGATGAAGATCCGGAACATCCGGGAATCGCACTAATGAAAGAAGATTTTTTTCTGGGTATTGCCCGGCTGTTCAAAACTGCTTTAAATATGACAGATGCCCCTGACAGAAAGGAGAAAAAATAATGGAAGCTGTATTAAGCGTTCAGAATATTAATAAACACTATCCCGGATTCACTCTGGAAAATGTCAGCTTCTCGCTTGCCCCTAACCGCATTATGGGGTTGATTGGTAAAAACGGGGCAGGAAAAAGTACAACCTTGAAAACTATTCTTAACATGGTGTCGCCAGAAAGCGGAAGCGTCACCATGTTCCAAAAAAATTTCTATAAATATGAAAAAGAGTGTAAGCAGCGAACCGGTGTTGTGTTTGGAGGAGTTGATTTTTATCCGCTGAAGAAACTCTCTGCTATCACGGCTGTTACTCGAAAATTTTATACAAACTGGGATCAGGCCCAGTATCAAAAATATATCAGGCGTTTTGCTTTGAATGAAAGTAAAAAAATCAAAGAACTTTCAAACGGAATGAAAGTCAAATACCTGCTTGCGCTGGCATTGTCCCACCATGCTGAGTTACTGATTCTGGACGAGCCGACTTCTGGTTTAGACCCGGTATCCCGTGAGGAACTGCTTCATATTTTCCGGCAAATTGTGAAAAACGAAAAATGTTCTATCCTGTTTTCCACACATATTACTTCTGATTTGGACAGATGTACTGATGATATTACCTATATTCAGAATGGGCAGGTATTGCAAAGCGCAGATAAAGATACATTTCTGCGTTCTTTTGAACATTTGAAAACACCAGATGATACAGGGCCGCTCACTTTGGAAGAAATTATGCTGCGTACAGAAAGGAGTGAATGGAATGATGAAATTACTGTATAAGGAAGTGAGGCTTGCAGCTCATCCAACCTCTATTGTCTTTGCTTTTCTGGGCTGTCTTGTTCTGGCGCCGTCCTATCCTTACAGTGTAATTTTTATGTTTGGCTGTTTAGCACCTTACATCACGTTTCTGAATGCACGAGAAACAAATGATGTCTGGTATACAGCTGTTTTACCAGTAACAAAACGCGAAAGTGTTCTGGGGAAATGTCTGCTTGTTGTTTCCTTACAGTTGTTTCAGCTGCTTTTCTCTATCCCATTCGCACTTTTGCGAAACACCCTGAATATAACAAATAACCCTGTAGGTTTAGACGCAACCATTGCATGGTATGGTCTGGGGTTTTTCTTATATGCGGTATTCGATTTGGCATTCCTCACGGCATTTTATAAAAGCGGCTACAAGGTTGGGAAATCATTTATCCTTGCCGCAGGTCCTATCGTTCTTTTCATGGCAGCGATAGAAGCAGCTTCCCACATTCCGGCACTTGTCTGGATGGATAGCTGCCAGCCAAAGCATCTGCTGATGCAGCTGCCGATTTTAACAGCCGGAATTTTCTGTTATAGTATATTTATTCCATTGGCATATCGGATTTCCATAAAGCGCTTTGAGAAAGTTGACCTGTAAACTCAATATCCACTACACAATCCAGCCGGATCCGCATCCCGTCCTCCAGAATAATCTGACCGGCATCCGGATCGATCCGCCGGATCTTTCCCCTGGCCGTATGACAGGCTCCGCCGGATTTTTTCTCATCCTGGACAAAATAAGTAAGCACAATCTCCGGTTTCTCTCCCGGAAGAGCGCAGGCAAGCTGAATTTTGTAATTCAGCTCCTGTTTTTCATCCTCCGACAGATCCGGCCTCTCATCTGTCTGCCGGGCCGTCTCCTTTATTACTTCTCCGTATCCGGTCAGCGCGGCAAAGGGAGCGAACTGTGCCGCACGGTCGGATACCGGCATGTGTGGATGAACGGAAGAAACGTGGTGAGGAAGATGAATAATATCCCCGTATTTTTTCTCTGCATCTTCTGTCTTCATGCTTTATGACCTCCGATCTGGCTGTTCCTGTCCCTGGCAGTCGCCCCTTCTTCCAGATTCATTCCTTTCAGAACAGCATTTTTTCCGAACTTTTTCTTGATCTCCAGCACTGCTTTCTGCATCTTCCTTTCCCGCTCCAGCTCCGCCTCCTGCTTCTCCTGTTCTTTCTGCAGGGCGGCATAATCTGTAAAAAGATCCATCTGCTCAAACCGGGGTTCATTCTGTGCCTCAGCTTCCGGGATGACATGTGCCGCAGCCATGCTCAGTCTCCGCACCAGAAGTTTTTCATCTACAATGCAGTCAAAAAGTTCCGTGACCGCCTGTATAATCTGCCGCGTCGAAGAAGTATACTGCTTCAGATTGACTGTGCCGTGGGCATGCTTTGGTATCTTTCTTCCGTAACGGTCCGTCTTCACCTCTCCGCCGTACTTCTTCCGAAGGGCAGGATCCTTCAGATTGTCAATATCATATCCTACCGTCAGAACAATCTGATTGGTAACCAGTCCTTTCTCTACCAGATCCAGCGCAAGCAGATCCGCCATCTCCTTCGCTGCCAGTCTTGCCTTTTCAAAGGGATAGGCACAGTGAAGCACCTGTCCGGAGCCCACGCTGCTGCTCCGGGGCCGGTATGCCTTGATATCTGCAATCGTGCATGGCTCCCACCCCCACGCATGATCGATCAGAAGTTCTGCGTTGACGCCGAACAGACTGTACAGAAGATCTTCATTGTAATAATCTGTCTGTTTGCCCAGAGAACAGCGGGCAATATCTCCCATGGTAAAAAGTCCGTGTTCTTCCAGTTTCTTCGCATATCCTCTGCCCACCCGCCAGAAGTCTGTAAGCGGCCGGTGAGACCACAGCAGGCGCCGGTAGGACATCTCGTCCAGCTCGGCAATACGCACGCTGTTCTCATCCGCCGGGATATGCTTCGCCTCAATGTCCATAGCAACTTTACAGAGATACAGATTCGGCCCGATTCCCGCCGCGGCAGTAATGCCGACAGTCTCAAGCACATCACGGATCATCTTCACAGCCAGCTCCCTCGGGGTCATCCGGTAAGTCCCCAGATAGGACGTAGCGTCAATAAACACCTCATCGATAGAATAGACATGGATATCCTCCGGCGCAATATATTTCAGATAAACCTCATAGATCTCGCTGCTGATCTGCATATAGCGCGCCATCTGAGGCGGCGCAACGATATAGTCCAGCGCCAGAGCCGGATCCTTTTCCAGATCCGGAGCCTGACAGGAGGATCCCGCAAACTTATACCCCGGGGCATTCTGCCGGCGCCGGGCGTTAACTTCCCCGACCTTCTGCACCACCTCAAACAGTCTCGGCCTTCCCGGGATACCATAAGCCTTCAGAGACGGGGAGACCGCAAGGCAGATGGTCTTCTCCGTCCGGCTTTTATCCGCCACTACCAGATTTGTAGTCATCGGGTCAAGTCCCCGTTCCATACACTCCACGGAAGCATAGAATGATTTCAGGTCAATTGCAATGTAAGTTCTCTCATCCATTCTTTCCGCCTCCCCGTATGATTTCATCCTCTTATATTTCTATCCTCTTTTATAGAAAGAATAACACAATTCCCGAATCCGAACAAGTGTTCTTTTCCATTTTTTATATTGTATTGCTCTTTCCCTGAACTGAGATTATAATACATATGCTGATCAGTTCTGTCAGAAAAATCACAGAATTGCAACTTAAGAGAGGTATTTTATGGAAACAGTACATCAGACAAAAAACGAAATTACAGAAGGAGTTATCTGGAAACAGCTTCTGCTGTTCTTTTTTCCGATTCTGCTGGGCACATTTTTCCAGCAGCTTTACAATACAATCGACAGCGTGATTGTGGGCCAGTTTGTAGGAAAAGAGGCTCTCGCCAGCGTAGGGGGCTCCTCCGCCCAGATCGTCTCTCTGGTTGTCGGTTTCTTTACCGGGCTCTCTTCGGGAGCCGCAGTTGTCATCGCCCAGTTTGTGGGCGCCCGGAAGGAAGAGACTGCCAACGCCGGACTGCACACCGCATACGCCATCGCGGCGGCCGGCGGAATCGCTCTTACATTTATCGGAATCATGACGGCGCCCTTTCTGCTCAGGCTTATGAATACGCCGGCCGATACTATGGACGGCTCCCTGACTTACCTGCGGATTTATTTCGCAGGCATTCTGTTTGTGCTCATCTACAACATGGGCTCCGCTGTTCTCCGTGCTGCAGGGGATTCAAAAACGCCCCTGTATATTTTGATTATCTGCTGTATTATCAATATTATACTGGACACGGCTTTTGTACTTCTTTTCCACATGGGAGTCGCAGGCGTCGCTGTAGCCACACTGACCGCCCAGGCTGTCAGTGCTGTTCTCGTTACGCTCAAGCTGATGCGCTCTGACGGAATTCTGCATCTTTCCCTGAGAAAAATCCGTTTTCACGGTTCTCTTCTAAAGCTGCAGCTGAAACTGGGACTGCCCACGGGATTTGAATCCGTTCTGTTTGCGATTACAAATATCGCCATTCAGACCGCCATCAATACATTCGGCACAGATACCACCGCTGCATGGTCTGCATACGGCAAGCTGGATGCCATTTTCTGGATGGTCAGTACCGCGTTCGGCATCTCCATCACCACTTTTGTAGGGCAGAACTACGGCGCGGGAAAGCTGGACCGTGTGCGCAGGAGCACACGAATCTGTATCTGCATAGATCTGGCTGTGTCCTTTGTTCTGGTGGCCCTGCTTATTCTGGCAAGAAGTCTTCTCTTCCGGCTGTTTACTTCAGATGAAACGGTTGTGCAGATCGGTTCCGATATGCTGCTGTTTATCACTCCCTGGTATATTGTCTATGTGTTTATCGAGGTGCTGAGCGGTTCCCTGCGGGGCCGTGGAAATGTAATCGTTCCTGTGGTAATCACCCTGGTCGGAGTCTGCCTTCTGCGGATCGTCTGGCTGGCAGGCGTGCTGAAAATCTCACCGACCATCCATGCAATTATCTTCAGTTATCCCGTAACATGGGTTATCACGGCTCTTGCCTTTATCACATATTACCTGTGGCAGAACAGACGATACCGGCACAGATCTTCCGATACAGTCAGATAAGCCGCTTTACACAGCCAGATGCCGGCTGTCTGACAGAAACATCCGGCATCTGTTTTTATTATACCGCAGAATACTTTCTCTCATTTCAGGACAATAATGCGGTCATACTCCGCTTCTGTCTGTTTCATTCCGTCCGTGCTCAGGCTGCTGGTCACGTACACATCCGGCGCCCACAGAAAATATCTGCACACATACCTGACTTCACCACTTGACACCTGCCCGTTCTCATCCGGCGCCACAATCAGATATTTCCTTGTATCTGTCTCCCCATTTTCATACCAGTGATCCCCCGCAATCCTCTCCACCTGCCCCGGCAGAGAAGTTTCATATCCGGCGCGGATGCTTCGCAGGCCGTTAAATTCTGAATATAAAAAGTTTATCCCGAGAATCACCGTTCCAAGCACCGCCCACTGATATCTGCGTTTTGCCCCGGGGGAGGAGTATGCCCGGTATGCTCCCCGCTCATCGATATTCACCGCGAAGGATTGTTCCAGATCCACTGTCATCCCCATAATCAGCGACCCTGCGAAAAGGACTGCCGCGCTGCAGGCGTACCTCTCAAAACCTGCCAGCCTCAGCGCCTCCTCTGCAGGCATAGAAAAAAGATACAGATACAGCATTCCGGCGTAATACAGAACCGTTACGGCAATACCGGAAACAAGAATCCATCCGAGCCTCCACTTCTTTTTCATCCTGAACCGGGCGTACAGAACCGCTCCCGCGGCCAGAATCAGACTCAGAAAGATAATCTGCAGCGCCCGTCCGGAAGGATCAAAAGCGGCCTTCAGAAATGCTTCTGTCACCTGTCCGTAAAGCTCTCTTCCCACGGGCGCTCCATAATCTCCGGCCGCCTGTTGCGCGCCTGCCGTCAGCCACTGGCCGAACTTACCCTCAAAGCCTGCCAGATCCGTATTCAGATGATGCTGCCACGCCAGAACAGGCAGCGCACTTCCGGCAGTCATCAGTGCTCCCCATAAAATCACTCTCATTCTGCACCGCATGTCCCGGAACAGTTTCCTGCGGCTGTGCAGCTTCACGTTTTCTTCCGACTTTCCTCCGCATATCTTCCGGGCGTTCTGCCGTTCGGTCCGGATTAATATCCACAGGGCGTACGCTGCCGCCGTGCCGGCAAAAAATATTCCCGTGCTCTTGACGATTCCCGTATAGCCAAGAAGGATTATCTGGAGGAAACAAATCCTCTCCGGCTCTTCCCGGTATCGCCAGGATACTGCCAGGGACGCCATTGCCAGCAGAGGCAGCAGAAAATCCACCAGCAGATTATTTATCCGGATGGTCAGATTCAGATAGGACAGAACTGCGCACCCCATTCCCAGAAAAGAATAAAGCAGAAATCTCCTCCTCTCTTTCACAATACCGAATACTGCATAGAAACAGGCGAAAATCAGGCTGTTCTGCGCAAGAATCATCATGCCCTGAGAATGCCCGGCAAATCTGCAGACATAATAGATGAACAGACTGCTGCCCGGCGGATAATCCCGGAATGGTATCAGGATGCTGTCCGCCCCCGGGAACCTGTCCGCAGACAGCAGATATTTCACGATCAGCGCCCAGTGGGAAAAATTGTCATAATGAATCATCTTAAGATTCAGAGAAAGAAGTGCAAATGCCATCGTTCCCAGGACAAAGCAGAACCCGCACAGACTCCCTTCCGGCAGATGTATTTCCCCTCTTATGAAAAAGACAAGAAATACAGCGAATCCTGCCACACCGCCCAGAAGCAGCAGATCCGCCGTCAGCGCCAGACAGTTCAGCAGTCCTCCCCAGAAAAGCACAAGGCCGATTCCTGACATAGAGACAACCGGCACGAACCATTTCCGCACTTTCCCGAACCGGTAAACGACAAAAAAATATCCCGGGAATGACAGGAAAAGCAGGAAAGCTTTCCCCGAATTCCATATCAGTTCCACCTGCTCACCTTCCTTCCAGTTCTGTCCTTTTCATGCTTTCTTCTTCCTCCGCTCCCGGCGCATCCGTATATTGCGGTATATTTCATCATAAACAGTCAGCCACGGATCGATTTCCCGGGGAAGCGAGTGTTTCCGGTCATGAATAATCTGCAGCC
Organism: Candidatus Mediterraneibacter merdigallinarum; assembly: GCA_019117305.1. GTDB lineage: Bacteria > Bacillota > Clostridia > Lachnospirales > Lachnospiraceae > Mediterraneibacter > Mediterraneibacter merdigallinarum. The sequence continues at coordinate 14,971 of DWZZ01000048.1, forward strand.
ACTGCCTCCGGTTTCTTTCATCTACCGGAGAAACCACTGCCGCAAGAAGCTGGCCGGACTCTTTTCCTTCCTTCAGAGGTTTCTCCCTGCTGTAAACGCATGACGCATTGAGAACTGCTTTATAATGGTCTGAGATAACCGCAACGTGAAATGTATCTCCCTTTTTCACAGACAGTTTTTCCGGAAGCCGCAGTGAAATCCCCTCTTCCGACACATCCGCCGTTCTCCCCCTGCGGTATTCTCCCCGGCTCCATATCTCCGCTTTTTCCTCTGCGCCGATCCTGTCTGAAACGCGCTGTGATTCTCTTCCCAGCATAAAAAAAAGCGCGTACAGAAGAGCCACCAGGTTATACCCCAGCCAGAACAGGATCACGCTGCTGTACACCAGCGCCATTCCATACTTGCCCCGCAGGAACCGGATCAGGGACAGAACGGTAAGGATAATCAGAATCCCGTGAGGAATCAGGTAACGGGCGGATGTGGTCTTTGCCCTTTGCTTCCTTTTATCTGTTACTTTGAATTTCTTCTGGTGAATCCCCACCGATTCCAGAAAAACCGGGATAATCAGATAGGGGGCAAGGATGGTATCTATAATCTGGCTCCAGCGCAGATTCCGGATATTGGTGCTCAGATACCCCATAGATACACGGCTGCACACATATGACGGCAGCCAGAACAGCAGCAGCTCTCCAAACCCGCATTCCACCAGCCGGAACCCGAACAGGGCAAAGAGGACCGGAGCCAGGATAAAGATCATCCTGCACAGAAAAGACCACCAGTACAGATAGGAATTCAGATAGGACAGACGCGCCGCAGCCGTCAGTTCTTTCGCGAATACCGGGTTCGTATTCTGAATGCTCTGGATTACGCCCCTGGCCCACCGGATCCTCTGCCCGATCATGCTCTCTACCGTTGTAGTGGAAAGTCCTGCTGCCAGGACTTCCGTTGTGGCATAAGTGATATACCCTGCTTTCTGAAGACGCAGACTTGTTTCAAAATCTTCGGTCACCGTATCATACGGGAATCCGCCGATCTCTTCCAGTGCCGTCCGCAGGATGACGGTATTGCTTCCTGTATACACAGCAGTATTGGAAGCATTTCTCATTACATTGATCTCCCTCGAAAAAAAGTCCTGCTCATTGGGAATATCCTTTTCCGAAAAAAGATTGAACTGAAACAGGTCCTGATTGTAAAAACTCTGAGGTGTCTGTACCAGTCCCATCTTTTTCTCCGGTATAAAAAAATAGGGGACTGTCTTTACCAGAAACTCTCTTCTCGGAATCATATCTGCGTCAAATGTAGCAATCAGCGGAGAAAACGTGCAGGAAAGAGCATGATTATAGTTTCCTGACTTGGCATGCCGGTTATCTGAAAGCCCCAGATACCCCACGCCAAAATCCTCCGCAAGCTTCCGGATTTCCTCCCGGTTTCCGTCATCACACACATAAATATGAACTTTTCCCTTATTCGGATATTCCAGAAAGGTACAGGCATTGACTGTCTTATAAAGAAGCTTTGCGGATTCATTGTGGGTAGCAATAAACACATCCACGTCAGGAAACCGTTCCGGGGGAACCTCCGGAAGATGAATTTCATACCTGCTGCTTTTCATCCGTCCGGCCATCAGCTCCGCCATCCCCAGAAATGTTACCGTTTCCGCCAGAACCAGCGCGATCCCCGCTGCGGCCTGCAGAAAGCCGGCGCTCCAGGGAAGAGTAAAAAAAATCCTCCATAACAGATAAACCATGGAAAAGAAAATTGTCATCAGAAACCATATATTTCTCTTCTTTTCAGATGTCATAGGCTCAGCCGTCCTTTCTTCTTTTCTGAAACACCCATCTTTTCTGCGCCTGGTAAGAAAAAATGAACAGAATGCCGTCACAAAGAAGCTTTGCCGCGGTCGGTTTTATGTGGAAAAATTCGGAGACCGCATATACCGAAAAAGCAGACACTGCAGTAATTCCGACACACAGAATCAGGTACCGGACAGCTTCCTTCTTTTTTCCCGAGGACCGGCAATGGTCTTTTCTCTGCTTTCTTCCCTTCACTTCTCTCCGGAAAACCCAGCTCCTGTTCAGAATAAAATTCACTGCCGCAGAAAGCACCCGCGCAATTACGGTAGCTGCGGCAATCTGCCGGAACTGTCCCTGCTGCCCGGGACCGAAAAAACGGGAAAGCAGAGAAGTGCTCCGGATATGAGTAAAAGTTTCATCAAAAAGCCAGAAAAGAAACAGATCCAGCAGTGCGCACAGCAGAGACGTGAATACAAATCTCCCGGGGCCGCCGAAAAGCGCTCCCGTAACCCGGAGGCTGTCCTGAACCGGCCTGAAATGCGTACCTGCATTTTCATTTAGGTAAACCGTCTCAATCTTTTCCGTCCGCACGGGTATACCCTGTTCTGCGCACGCAAAGAGAACGCGCGTCTCATACTCAAACCGGTCTCCGGGAATTTCCAGCATCTGATCCAGAAGCATTCCGTCAAATGCCCGGAATCCGGTCTGAGTATCTGCCAGATATATGCCGCTGAACACCCGGAAAAGGACGGATGAAATCCGGTTTCCCAGTCTGGATTTCCAGGGAACCTCTTTTCCCGAAAAATCGCGGACGCCAAGAACCAGCGTATCCGGATGCTTTTCCGCTGTCCTTAACAGCCGCACTCCATCCTGCGGAAGGTGCTGACCGTCACAGTCCAGGCACAGCACTCTGCACGCTTTTCCGGCAGATTCACGCACATACCGGAATCCTGTTTTCAAAGCCTGCCCCTTTCCCCTGTTTTCTCCATGATGCAGTACAATACATCCTGCCATCTTTTCGATCCGGTCAAATATCTCCCGGTAGTCCCTGCCGGATCCGTCGTCAATAACTACAACCTGCGACGGAATTTTCTCCTGAAGCTCTCTGATCTGTCTGCACAGTCCGGACTCCGGTTCCAGAGCCGGAATGATAATATATGTCCTCTTCATTTTCCGTCATCCTTTCCTGTCTGTCTCAGATGATACAGCCGGCTTCCCTTCATCTGGCCGGTCGCCGCCCAGAATCCTGCTTCTGGGGCAGTCTGATCTGCATCCGATACACTCCCTTCTCATGCAGTTAATCATTTTGCTGTTAATATAAAAGCGGTCTTTCCCCAGATATTTTGAAATATACAGCGCCGTATCCGCGCATTGATACAGATGCCTGTAATCCCGGATGCTCCCATCCACAGGAACCGCTCCAATGCTGGCGGAAACCCGGTATTTGTCATAATCTTCTTTCAGTGCGCTGCGGATATCCTCAAGAAGAGCGCTGAACTTTTCCTCCAGGATTTCCTCCGACACAGAATTGCAGACAAGAACCACGAATTCATCCCCGCCAAGCCGGCCTGTGACATCCTCTTTTCTGAAGGCTTTGGACAGACACTGCGCGAATTTCTGAAGGGCCCGGTCTCCCTCCGGATGTCCTTTAAAATCATTGATCTGTTTAAAATTATCCAGGTCAAAAAGGATCAGCGCCCCGCCCGGATGCTCTTCTTTCAGAAATGCTTCTGCCCGGCGTTCAAAACCATTTCTGTTGTACAGGCCTGTAAGCGGATCATAATCCGCCTCTGTCCGCGCGGCAGAAAGCTGATCTTCCATCCGGTCCATTCCCTGTGATTTCTCCACATACTCCCGTTCAAGCTGAAAAATCATTTCCATCAGAGGCCTGAGCTCCGGGATCTCACTGCCGTCTTCTTTCAGTTCCCGCCCGCCCCGGATGATACGGCATATCTCCTCCGTGATCTGCTCAAAATGGCTGAACAGATATTTTTTCAAATGATGCCGCACCATCAGCACAGTCAGTACGCTGATAAATCCGATCACTGCCAGTCCGATCCAGAATGTCAGAAATATATTGCCCAGCACCCGGTTCATACCGGAAAAAGCCACCAGATACATCTCATCCAGCTCTCTTACCACCGCGCTCTGAAAGGCTCCTTTGACCGAAAGCAGCACTGGCTCCCCTTTTGGAAGCCGGGCAAGATAATCCAGCATCTCTTCACCCTCACTGACATCTTTAAGCCGGATCTCCTGACTGTTGTTCTCGGTGATGCCGAAAACTCTGCCCCTTTCCTTACCAACTGCAAAAATGCTGGTCTCATATTCAGTTGTTGCCTGTTTCAGGATTGTTCCTACCACTTCTTTCCCGTTTAACAGTCCCGTCCGGGACATATCCGCGTCGATCCGCACTGCAGCGAACCGTTCCGACTGTGATCCCGCGGCTGCGTAGAAATATTCCGGCCGGTTCTGAAAATCCGCCCTGTCAATCCGTACTGCAGTACTTTCCCCTTCTGCCGCAGTTTTCAGCTCCTCCATCAGTGCTTCCTCTTCCCGGATTCCCTGCAGAGTTTCACTTGTACTTAAAAAAATTACTCCCTCTGAATCAATCAGGGAGATCTCGCCCGCCTTCATAAGTCCCTTCAGGATCTCCAGACCGTTTCTGTCAATCATCTGCGTATCGTGTGCCGCAATATACTCCACCGCCCGGGCCCGGTTTATATAATCTTCTGTCAGATGCTCCAGATTCTCCTCATATTCCTGTGAGGCCTGTTCCAGATTTGCCTCCACACTCGTCAGAAGCTGATTCAGATATCTGCCGTTTTCCTCTACTCCCCTCTTATAAAGACTGACAGCAAAAATCAGCACGGTCAGGACAGCGGAGAGCAGAAATGTGGCTGCAAGTCTTTTATACAGCCGTTTCATATGCACCCCTCCATCTGATATACTGTTCTTTCGGCAGCGGTCTGGAAAAGTAATACCCTTGTCCGAAATAACACTGGTGCTCCACAAGAAAACAGATCTGTTCTGCCGTCTCCACACCTTCAGCCACCACTTCCAGCCCCAGGCCTCCTGCCATTGTAATTGTAGACGCAAGAATAATATCCGCTCTGGGATCTCCGATTCTGCTGACAAAATGCCGGTCCAGTTTCAGAATATCAAAGTGGACTTCCTGTAATAATTTCAGAGTAGAACAGCCGGTTCCGTAATCATCCATGGCAACCCTGTATCCCTCCTCCTGCAGATCATCCGCAAGCTGTATTATCCCTTCCCCGCCGTTTTCTTCCGCAGATGTCTCCGTAATTTCAAAAGAAAGATCTTGCCGGGTCACTCCATACTGTTCTGTAAGCCTCCGGAACCGCTCCGGAGTCTCCTGCCTTTCTGCATGCAGCCTGGACAGATTCACTGATACAGGACCAAATGGAATCTTCCGCTGTTTCGACTCACTGATATCCTGACAGACAATCCGCATCACTTCCGCATCCAGCAGCGCCGTGAGTCCCGCTTTCTCCAGAAGCGGAATGAATTCATCCGGCCGCACCAGACCACTGTCCTGTCTCTGCCAGCGGACAAGCGCTTCTGCACCTCTTGGAACCCCTGTCCTCATGTCAACCTGAGGCTGATACCAGACATGAAACTCTCTGTTCTTCAGTGCCTCTCCAAAGCGTTCTGCCGTCTCCGATAATCTGTCTGTTCCCATAAAAGCCTCCATATTCCTGCAAATGCATGCTCCTGTATCATTAGAATGCCTGAAAGCCGGAAACTTTATACCATACTTTTTTTTTATTTTTCTTTCACCCACGGAAATATAAGGGTAATCTCAAATATATTCTCTGTCTGTTTAACCCTGAAGTATCCGTCCATATTTTTCATCATCTTCTCCACATTATGCAGTCCGATATTCGTGTTGCCCTCTGTTTTTCTCCGGTCTTCCGTGCTGCAGCTGATCCCGTTTCGAAAGGCCAGACCTCCGTACTCTTCCGTGTATATGGTTTCTATTCGCACAGGCATGCTCTTATCTGCATATTTTTCGATATTGGAAACAATGTTGTCCATGATCCTGTTTATATACTCTTCATTTACACGAATCTGTCTCCTTTCACTGCCTGATCCGGTGTCCGGCCGCAGTTCCACTGTATATCCGCGCTCCCCCAGATAAGCTGTCATTTCCGAGAGGGGATCGTAAAAGAGCTCCCGCAGTGTCTGCGGCTCCCCGAGCTCTGCTTTTGTTTCCTCTGTGATAAGGGCATATTCGAATATATTGTCTGACAGACGTTTGATCTGACGTGCCTTTTTCTCGATCTTGCGGACATACTCCATAGCCTGCCGCGGGTCTTTTGCTGCTTTCTTCCCGAGTATCTCCGTATAAATGAGCAGTGAAGTAAGCGGAGTTCTCAGATCATGGGACATCTCGGTTATCATTCTGCGGTTGGCGGCTGTAAGCTCTGCTTCTTTTTCATTGCTCTCTCTGAGGGCCATGCGCATATTGTCAAGTCCGCGCGCAAGTAGAGAAAGTTCGTCCTTTCCCTGTACTGTGACCTGATAATCGAGATCCCCGCTCCCCAGGATCTCACATTCAGCTTTCAGTCTGCCGATATACCGCACGGGTTTCCGTATGCCCAGTATCACAATTGCGACAAGCAGAATAACTGCGAGGAGAATTTCCGCTGTCATGGCATAACTGTATAACGGATATGAGAAAAATCCATACAGAAATACATCCGCCGTTCCATCTGCAAATTCCGCTGTATAGTAATACTCCCAATCGTAATACGCTCCCTCCGCCTCTGCGTCTTCCACAGCAGCATCGGGATAATTGGAATCATAGGTAAGAATCTCGTCCTTATAAACCTGGATGGATACAATCTTCCGCTTTCTCACCCATTCTGTAAGTTTTTCCGAATCGTTCGACGCCGCTTTGGTTTCGTCTATGTAGTCCTGAAGATCCTGTATATACGCTTCGCTCAGTTTTTCAATATGGCTGCTGTCCGAAAAAACTTTCGTAATAATCTGTTCACCCGCGTAGTTTATCACGACGAAAAACAGGCCAGACACCGCTACTGCAGCAAGCAGCAGCCCCGCCAGTTTAAAATACAAAGAGTGCATCTTCTCCCTAACGTTCTCCAAACCTGTACCCCTTTCCCCACACTGTCAGAATGAGCTTCGGATTCTTCGGGTCTTTTTCAATCTTTACACGCAGTCTCCGGATATGTACCATCACCGTAGAATTGCAGTTATAAAAGTACGGCTCGTTCCAGACGCTTTCATACAGATTCTGAGCAGAAAATATCTTGCCCGGATATTTCATCATCAGCAGCAGAATATTGTACTCAATCTCTGAGAACTCCACATTTTCACCATTTATGAGTACTTCATTAAACTCTTCGTTAATCCGTATGCCCGCCTGCTCAATGTATTTCTGCGTCTGCTCCTCTTTGGGTTCTTCTTTACACCTGTATATCTTCCATCTTCTGATTAGCGCCTTTACTCTGCCGAGGAGTTCAGAATAGGAAAACGGCTTTGCCAGATAGTCGTCCCCGCCAGCCATAAGACCGATCAGCTTATCTGATTCCTGCGATCTTGCCGTCAGAAACAGAACCGGGACATAAGAAATCTTCCGGATCTCCTCGCAAGTTTTAAGCCCGGATATTCCCGGCATCATTACATCAAGTATGACGAGATCCGTCTCCTCTTTCATAAGCTCAAGACCTTTCCTTCCATTCTCCGCCTCCGATACAGAATACCCCTCTCCTTCCAACAGGATTCTCACTCCTTCCCTTATATCCGCATCATCCTCTACAATCAATATCTTTTCCATAAATCGCCATACCTTTATCTTTCCACAGCAGAACAGGGTGCAGTTCCCTTCCGGGAATGCACTCTGCTGCTGTTCTTCTCTGTTCTTAAACTCATATATCAGCGGGATTTTCTGCCGGAATTTGTACCGGATGAATTCCTGTTTTTCCCTGAGGCAGCTGAGTTTTTCTTTCCTGATTTTTTATTGGATGAACTGCTGTTTTTTCCTGAACTTCTGCCCGTAGAACCTGCAGAACTGCCTTCGGTACTTTTTTTACTGTTGCTGCCGGAGCTGTTCGTTCTGTCAGAGCTGCCCGAATTCCTGTTCTTAGAATTCTGACCGGTGTTTCCGGATTTTTTGTCATTGGAGCTCTGACCTTTGTTACGCGAATTTCTGTCGGAATTACTGTCTGAGCTATTGGAAGTATTTCCCGATCTGCCGTCAGATTTTCCTGTCGAAGAACTATCTGAACTTGTGCTTGTAGAGCTCTTACTATCTGACTTCTTACTGTCATTTCCTCCACATGCTGTGGCCGACACTGCCATCATAGCCACCATTCCCAGAACCAGACCTTTCTTCATAAATCCTTTTATCTTCTTTTCTGCTGTGTTTCTTTTCTGCATATTCCTTGTCCTCTCTTTCTTATAGCAGGATTTCAAAGGCTTCTCTGTTATGACTGTTCCTGCTGTCTCTGCCTTTGATGGTTCTTATTATCAGGCACAGACCTTAACCAATCCTGAACGAATTCTTAATAAATCTGAAATCCTTTGTTTTCCTGCAGAGAGGCGCGTGTTTATTTTTCTGCCAGATATTTTTCCAGTTTCTCCGTATCAAATCCGGGTATGTAGTTCTTCTCCGTATTTTCCAGAAGAATCCATCCTGCATCGGATCTCAGTCTTAAGGCAGTCCAGAGGATACTGAATACCGCTGCTGTTCCAAGAGCATATTTCAGCGTTTCCCGGATTCTCCCTCCTTTTCCTGCGCCGAAATTGGTGGAAATAATCGGCTGTGACGCCTGCCCCACACTGTATGCGCAGCACTGTACGAAGGTACTGATGTTGACGATAATTCCATAGACCGACAGTGCGTTGGTTCCGAGATAAATCACAATCTGACGGTTGAACAGAATTGTCAGGATTCCCATTGCCACATCGATAAAAAATGTGGAAAACCCTGTTGTTGTTATCTCCTTCAGCTTCCGCAGCAGGCCTTCCGGACGTACAAGGCGGAGTGTATTCTTCTTCGTGAAGAAATGGGACAGCATTGCAAGGAAGCTGATCGCAGAACCGATGGCAGTCGCGAGTCCTGCTCCGAATGCGCCCATATCACAGGTAAATACAAAGAAATAATCGCCGAATATATTGAAAATTCCTCCGGCAAGTACGGCTCCTGTCGCCAGCGCCGGGTTCTTGTCGTTTCTCAGATATGCCGCCAGCATCTGGTTGAACAGGAAAAAAGGAATTGCGAACTTGATCGGAAGCACATATTCTCTGGCCAGTGTAAGGGTATTGTCCTGCGCGCCAAATACAATCAGCAGTTCCCGGTCAAAAAAGATAACAATAAGCCAGATGATCACAGCCAGTACAACTGAGCCGATCACGGACACCGTAAAATATTCATTTGATTTCTTAATATTTCCGTCTGCTTTCCCCCGGATCGTACTGAATATAACGGAGCCTCCGATTCCCATCAGAAGTCCGAAACTGTAGATAATGTTCCACACCGGAGCTACCACCGCCAGCGCCGCGGAGCCTTCCGGGCCGTGATACTGGCCTACCATTGCCATGTCAACGATAGAATAGATGGAAGTGATCAGGGCGCTTCCAAATGCCGCCGACAGATACCTGAAATAAATCGTTTTAATTCTGCCATTCAGAAAATCCATTTTCTCATCCTCCTGTAATAAACCTGATAAAGCAAAAAACCGGATAAGGAATAAGCATTGCAGCTTATCTCTTATCCGGTCTGTCATTTCTTTTGAATGACCTTCCCTCCGAGGGTCAGGCGTCTCAGCCTGCCTCTTATCCGGCTGACACTGTTTTTTCCTTAACAGACAGCCCTCCGAGCAGTATTATGTATAACATATTGAATTTTATTTGTCAAATGTTCCTTCCCTTACTTTATAAATCAGGTAGTCCAGAGAATCCAGACACTGCTGTTTCTCATGGATTTTTTCAAGCACTTCAAAACGGAATTTCCGCAGAATACGTACCATTTCTTCTTTTCCATCCTCTTTCCGCAGTGTCTCCAGCTGCCTCAGATTTTCTTCGTCCATCCCTGCTTTCTGCAGAAACCGGACCGTTTTATCCGGTAATGTCATCTCCGTCCTCCTTACCCGGAAAGTGCAAGTACATAATCCGGAAATATTTTTCCTATCTGTACTTCCATTATAATCAGGCTCATATACCATGTCTAATACCTAATATATATTTTTCGGCATACCTTCCGGGCATGATTTTTCAATTGTTTTCCTTCTCCTTTTCCTTCTCCGGATGCAGCAGCATCCCCACGTTTTCTCTGTTAACTATCCTTCTGTTTTTCTATTACCTCTCGCCCTGCCTTTACTTCTTCAAATTCTCTCTGAATCTGTTCAGAAGGCTTCGGCGTCAGCAAAGATACAACGACAATGCACAGGCAGGAGAAGAGAAATGCCGGCAGCAGCTCATAAATATCCCACAGGCCGCCCAGGGGACGAACCAGCAGATTCCATACAAAAACCATTCCGGCGCCGCCCAGCATGCCGGCAATCGCTCCGGCTCTGGTTGTTCTCTTCCAGAACAGGCTGAAGAGCATCAGCGGTCCGAACGTAGCGCCGAATCCGGCCCAGGCGAAACTTACAATCGTAAAGATAACACTGTTCTCATCCAGCGCAATGATAATCGCCACAACCGCGATCAGAAGCAGCGTAATTCTTGAAATATTCAGTACTTCTCTGTCAGACGCCTTTTTGCGGAACAGTCCCTGGTAAATGTTCTTCGCGAATGCGGAAGCCGCAATCAGAAGATAGGAATCCGAGGAACTGATCGTCGCCGCAAGGATGCCGGCCATTACGAATCCCGCGATCAGCGGAGGAAGCAGGTTCGTGGAAAGAAGAATAAATACGTTCTCCGCGTCTGAAGATGTTGTAAGAGCCGTCGGATACAGGGTTCTTCCCACCAGGCCGATAAATACTGCGATAGTAAGTGAAATCACAACCCATACCGTTGCAATACGGCGGGAACGCTTCAGTTCATCTTCGTGGCGTATTGCCATAAACCGGAGCAGTACCTGAGGAACGCCGAAATATCCCAGTCCCCACGCAAGAGCTGACGCGATGGGCAGGAATCCATAAGATGCCGCTTCTCCGAAAAGGGGCACGCCTCCGGCCGCCTGCTGCACACCGTCAACCGTCTGGGGCGAGGCAATCCCGAAGAAATCAAGAAAGCCCGGTATATCTCTGACATTGTCTATAACAGCGCCAAGGCCGCCCGCTGAGATGGTTCCCACACAGACGATAACCCCCAGCGCAATAATCATTACCATAGCCTGCATAAAATCCGAAGCGCTCTCCGCCAGGAATCCTCCGATAATCGTGTAGATCAGCACAAATACTGCTCCGATAATCATCATGGGGATATAAGGCAGATCAAACAAAGTAGAAAACAACTTTCCGCAGGTTACAAGGCAGCTGGCCGCATACACGGTAAAAAAGATCAGAATAAATACAGCCGCTATCGTCATAATAACTTTCCGTTTCTCATGGAAACGGTTGGAAAAATATTCCGGCAGCGTGATTGCGTTTCCTGCCTTTTCACTGTAACGGCGCAGCCGTCTGGAAACGATCAGCCAGTTTACATAGGTCCCCACTGCCAGACCGATTGCCGTCCATGCCGCGTCCGCGATTCCGCACCAGTATGCCACGCCCGGCAGTCCCATAAGCAGCCACCCTGACATATCGGACGCCTCCGCGCTCATTGCCGTCACCCATGGTCCCAGGCTTCTGCCTCCCAGGAAATAGGCGTCCGAGCTTGCGTTTGCCTTTTTCGCAAAAGTAACTCCTAAAATAATTACCGCCGCCATGTAAATAATCATAGCAGTCAAAATCTGTAATGTATCTCCCATTCCATAGTATCCTTTCTGTTTTTCATACCGGTACAGACCGGTACTTTTTCCTGTGTCTGTTCTGAGAAAAGCTGATCTCTGAAACATTTTCCATACACAATATGGAATTGATTATAAACAAATTATAAAATTTTGGCAATCTTTTTCTGCCGTCCTTCCTGTTTATATCCTGAAAACCTGCTGCGACAGTTCCTGTTCCAGATTATTTTCTGAAAACCGGAAAATCAGATCTTCCCCCTGAAACCAGGCCAGATCCGCAGTAAGCCGCAGAACCTGCCGCAGGTTCTCTTCCGCTTCTGCAGTATATTTTTTTCTATTCCTCCGCTGTTTTCCTGCATCTGATAAAGCGCCCGCAGCAGTTCGTTACACTGTTCATCCTCTTCAATATCCATACTGTACATTTCCCGGCTCCCGGCCTTTTCTTTTCCGTAATTCTCTGTTCTGCCGCCTCCCTGCTTCCAGTAAACCCGAACGGAAGAAGCTGTCTGCAGCAGTCCGGAAACCAGTGCCTGAAGAAGGGTATAAAAGGCATCCCGGGCAGATTCCGTGTTATTCTTTCCTTCTGTCAGATCCAGAAAAAGAACAGCCCTGCCTTTCGTCTCTTCCTCATAATTATTCCCCGGCAGAGAAAAAGTCTGCATATCCTTTTCTTCCATCTTTCTTTTTCCGGAGAAAAGCGAAAGATAATCAAATACCCGGAGCTCTTCTGTGCAGTAGGATATAATTCCGCAATGTTCCCGTCTGTCCTGAACGGAAAGTATATGCTCACCGCAGTCACTGCTTCCATATACTTTTCTCTTTTTCATAACTTTCCCATTCCGGGAAAGATGAAGCAGCACTGCAAATCTGGCGGCCGGAAGCCTTCCCTGATTCTGCACTTTCAAAATCCAGGTAAATGGTTCTCTGACATAAGAAAACATTGAAAAATGCGATAAAATCAATGTTTTTGGGCATGAGCAAGCGTTTGGTGTTGTGAAAAATTGAATAAAACCGCAACAAAGGACAGGGTTTTCTCTAAATCGTGTCCTTTTGCTTTGTCTGGAAATAGAGATAGCCGTAGTTTCTGAAATTTAGAACCTGCGGCTTTTTTCATGTCCACGGAAAGGAGCTGATAGCTGATGGCAGTATTCCGAGTAGAACGCAACAAAGGTTAGCCATATTTGAACAGATAGAATACCGCGCAAGCCAGCCGCCAGATCAGGACAACGCCGCCGATCAGTCCGCCTACAATGAAGTTGACCGCCCAGATTCCCACCGTTCCGGCTATGTCATAATTACGGGGAACCAGCCAGAGGAACATTCTGCGGATACCAAAAGGAATCCCGCATAATATCCACAGCAGCACATAGTTGATGGTTCCGTTTTCTTCCGTGCAGACTGGACGGAACAGGAAAAAGAGGAATACAGCCAGCACCACTTTTTGAAGGAAGTTTTTCAGGATTTCTTTTCTCTCCATTTCGTTCACCTCTCTTGCTAAAAATTCATTTTCTCTGTAAACTCTTTTACGGTTTCCATGATAGCAGGATATGTAATCTCTCTTGCATATAAATTTTGTGCCTGATACCTTTTCCATAAATCCCGCAGGACGGTTGATTCTTCCAATGCCAGCAGAATCCGTTTCGTGTCCTGCAGAACGGACAAGGAATCTCTTTTTTCGCTGTGGCAAGCACCGCCTGTTTTAGAAGGTTCCAGTCTGCATTTTCCCGGTATAGCCGGTACAGAAGGTGTAAATCATAAAAATCTCTTGCCCGCGTATTTCCTACATTTCTTCGGATGATCGTTTCGTATTTTTCCGCCAGTATGGTTTCCTGTGTGTAGGCTTTCACCATTACCCGGCGTTCATCAAACAGGAAGGGATAGGAAAATTGAATTTCTTTTGGTGTAATTTCGTCACCGGTTGTACAGGCTGATCCAGAATTTCGCTGATCGCTTTCCGTATGCTCTGTTCATCCATTGGTAAGCCTTTTACGGTTGTGTCCATATCCATTGTCGTCCGTTCCGCTACGCCGAGGATGGCGGAAATCAACAGCCCGCCTTTTAAAATAAATCTGTCCTTGTACGGAGAAACAGAAAGCCGTTCAATGATACGTTCAAACATAAAAATCTGCAGGATTTCCTGTGCATGGATTCCTTTCTTCTTTGCCAGATTGCGAATGGCTCCTTTTAGTTGTTCTGGTGTTTTCATCATAATATCTCCATATACTCTTGTACTTTTTCCTCAATGTGAAATTTCCTGGCATATTCCATCAAGCGGATGTTGTCACGCTCTTTGGAAGCAAAATATCCTTTTATCGCTTGGCTAAAAACCTGTGGGTCTGTCTGTTTGCGGCTCCGTATCATATCACAGATACACCGTTCTCTGTCATAGACCATGATTTTTCCGCCTTGCGGTGAGACCATCTCCATCATTCCAATGCTCCATAAGGACGGCTTGATCCGGTGGAACTCTACATGAAATAATTCTTCCTTTAGATAAAATACATTATAGGTCTTTGGCACTGTCATGGAAACCATCTGTGGAAAACGGTCAGACAGGCCATGAAAATATAATGCTGTTCCATAAGAGAAAACCCCTTTTTTACATCTGATCTGCAGCAATACAAATTCGTCATTGATACTGTCCGCAAAGGAATAGATTCCCCGGCTTTCCCGGATCAGACTGCCTTCATCCAGATATTTTTTGAGCTGTTCCCGGCGAATCCCTGCGCTGGTTACGTCTTTCGTATATAGATAGCCATTTTCTCTGACAAGCTTTTTCAAAAAATCTAAATCGGTCATAACATCACCTCTCTTGTTATAGCTTGACACCATTATATCATACGGTATCAAGTTTGTACGTATCCTTGATGGTTTTATTATGGCCGATTTTTGCGGATTTATACCTGTCAAATCTGGATAGAAGATTCTTTTTCTTTGCCCCGGTCTTTGTCCGGTTCCGGCCGGATGAGCTGTTCCAGATTTGCCCGGACAGTTTCATGCTGCCGGACTTTCTGATTCAGTTTCCGGTACGGGTAACCTCTTTCCCGATATATTCTTCCAGAGCCCTGAGCACCGCGTCATTTTCAAATGTTCCTCCCTGTACCACAATCCGGTCTCCCAGGGAATCTACGTTGGAAAGACGCACAACCTTTGTAAATACGTTTTCAATAATCGATCTGCACAGGCCTGCCATAATATCTTCCGCACGTCTGCCGTTTCTCTGTTCCGTAATAATACTGCTGTTCATAAATACCGTACACCGGCTTCCCAGCACTGCGGGATGCCGGGACGAAAATGCCGCGTCCGCGATCTTGTCCACCGGAATATGCAGGGAAGACGCAAAGTTTTCAAGGAAAGATCCGCAGCCGGTAGTGCCTGCCGCGATAATATGAAGCCTGCTTCCCGCCTTTCTGTAGCGTTCTCTCATATCAATGAGCGCACGGCGGGCAACCGCAAGGGGCGAACCTTCATTCGGCGCGTAAAACGTATCCAGGATCTCTCCGTCTTCTCCAAGCAGGACAAATTTTGTAGTCGTGCTTCCGGAATCAATTCCCAGCCATGCGGAGATGTCCTTGTTTTTTCAATTCCGGCATGGCGGGGTTCTGTTTTTTTATGTCTTCTGCAGAACTCGTGCCGCTCTTCTTCCGAGGCAAAAAGCGGCGCGGCCTCTTCTCTGCTGTTCTCTGTTATGACGGACTTTTTCTCATTCAGAATCTGAAGCAGCTTTTCCGCCGTACAGTCTTTTCTCCGCGCAGGAATATTTACGGCGGAGACTGCCGCGCCGTAAGCAATCATCAGCTCAGAATGAGGCGGAACCAGGATATCCTGTTCCGAAAGGTTCAGCCGGCCGGCAAACACCTTGACCAGAACAGGGTTAAATGTAAGAGGACCGCCTTCAAAGGCTACCGGCGGTTTGATCTCAAGCCCCTGTGCCAGACCTCCTATGGTCTGTTTCGCAATAGCATGAAAGGCAGATAAAGCCAGATCCGCTTTTGAAATCCCCTGATTCAGCAGCGGCTGAATATCCGTCTTCGCATAGACACCGCACCTTCCGGAAATGTCATAGACACATTTTCCCTCTGCCGCAAGGGAATTAAACTCTTCCACCGGTACTTTCAGAACAGAAGCAATTTCATCAATAAATGCGCCGGTTCCCCCGGCGCAGCTTCCATTCATCCTCATATCGGCTACATTTAATGCTCCTGTGTTCTCATCCTCCCGGAAAAAAAATCATCTTAGCATCCTGTCCTCCCAGTTCAATGGCTGTACCGATATTTTCATACTGACTTTTCAGAGCCTCCGCATTTGCAGCTACCTCCTGAATAAACGGAACCCCCAGCTGCTCTGCTATGGGCTTTGCTCCGGAACCGGTCATGCCCACTCGAAACAGAGTGTGGGGGAATTGATTTTTTAACTGCTCCAGCACGTAAATCACACTTTGTACCTGATCCGCCTGGTGCCTTCTGTAATCAGAATAAAGAATTCTGCCGTCACACGGATCCACTACCGTAACCTTCGTTGTGGTAGATCCGATGTCAATGCCTGCTGTCAGATTTTTACAATCCGCAGCTCTTCTCTTTTCATTTGTCACTTTATCACTTACTTTCTCTTCGGTTATCTCTGTAAAAGGGAAACCCTTTGCAACTATTTTACTACCGCTTTTGCCGAATTTACAACCGCGGATCTTTTTTTTTCGAATATGACGGATAGTCGGCCTGAAATTGTCCTTTTTACATGCATATTGCTCATTACGCTGTTTTCTTTTTATTCGTCAAACTCCAATGTCAGATACTTGAAACGTTCGTCATGCCATTTTTTTACAACCTTTCCGGATCTGGTTTTCAGCCGTTCACGGTTCGTGAAATTGCCGCTGGCCCCATAGGCGTGTTCAAGCATGTACCAGTAGGATGTGGGAAGTTTGTTTTCCTCCACCTGCAAAATATCGCCGATCTCACAGCAGTCCGGCGTCTCAGTAGTAAAGTCCATTAATCTTGCCATAATTTCTCAGCTCCCTGCTTTTATATTGTAAGTACTCTGCTGTTTCTGCATGCTATAACCTCCCTGTTTCTTTACTTTAAGCCAAACTCTACAGGGGGCTGGGCACTGCAGTGCTCCCCGATTATTTTTTCCATCCAGATCATGTGATACCAGTTTCCAAATTTATACCCGCATTTATGAAATTCTCCCACTTTTACAAAGCCCAGATGCGCATGGAACTCTGCGCTGTTTCTGTTGAGATACCGGTCTTCCTTTTCCGGATACCCGATGCAGGCATACAGGTTCAGTATGCCCGTTTTTTTGAGTCTGCTCTCCAGCGCTTCATAGATTTTTCTCCCCAGTCCGCATTTCCGTGCATTGCGGTCAAGATAAACCGTCAGCTCGCATGACCAGTCGTAGGCGGCGCGTCCTACAAACGGTCCTGCATAAGCATAGCCTTCAATTACTCCGTCCCTTTCAATAACCAAGTATGGATACCGTGCCTTCGTCTTCTTTATCCGTTCCTCAAACTCCGCTAAAGATGGAACTTCATATTCAAAAGTGATTGCTGTTTTCTTTACATAATATGCATATATTTCCAACAGCCGCGCCGCATCTTCCAGCTGCGCGTCTCTGATTATGATGTGATTCATTTTAATCCTCCGGTCTGGACAATGTGATTTCCTAAATTATAACAGCTGTCATCCCCGGTTACAACATCTCTTCAGAAAGCACAGCGGAATATTAACATCAGTTAAAACCGTGACCCCCATAGGGGGGGGGTTCACGTGTTGTTTTTTTTCTTCACATCCAGCAGCTTAGTTCCCTCCGGCGGATTGCTGTCCACTGCGCCTACAATCCTGTGGGGCACATATGGCTCTTCCAGGAATGCAATATCTTCTTCTGTTAATTTCACCGAAAACGCGCCGGCGGCGTCATCAAAATGGGATGCTTTCGTAGCCCCGATGATCGGCGCTGTTACTCCTTTTTCCCATTCCCATGCCAATGCGATCTGCTGCATTTTTACGCCATATTTTTCTGCCAGACGATGAACCCTGCGGACGATTTCCATATCCTGTTCCTGAGTCCGGTCATATTTTCCCATAGCTGCCCGGTCTGTCTTACTGCGGATAGAGTCCGGTTTCCGTTTTTTCTCGGACTTGCTGAAAGAATTAATATATTTTTCATTTTTTCCTCCGTGCAAAAGCCAGAACCATGAAACGATAAAAAGTCTCATGGTTCATGGCAGATTATTATTTCATTTCTTTTTCCCAGTAACGGATCACATTGAGCTGTGCCTTGTCACCCAGCTTCTCGATCGTCTCGATCTCTTCTGCGGACAGCTCAACTTCCGCTGTCTTCACAGCATCCTCTACCTGGTAAACTTTCGTCACTCCGATGATCGGCAGCGTGCCTTTTGCAATAGCCCAGGCGATCGGAATCTGTGCAGCCGCCACATGATGGCGGTCGGCAATCTCCGCCAGGCCGGCGTTCAGCTTCTCCAGCTGCGGAAGCATCGGATTGTAGGTTCTTCCCCGGTCAGAGTCTTCCGGGAACGGATGCTCTGTGTCGTACTTCCCGGTCAGGGCTCCCTGCTCCAGCACCATATAGGAGAAGAAAATGATATCATTTTCTTTGCAGTAATCCAGAATTCCGGAAGTTTCTGAAGACCGGTTCAGAAGACTGTAGTGGTTCTGGATCGCTGATATCTTCAGGCCCTCTTTTGCCAGAATGTCAGCCGCCTCTTTGATCTCTGCCAGACTGTGGTTTGAGAGTCCGATCTTCCCGATCTTTCCGCTCTTTGCAAGGGGGATCAGCTCTGTCACCCATTTCGGCGCGTCCATTGGATTGTGGATCCAGTAGAAATCCATATAGTCTGTTCCAAGCAGTTCCGCGCTCTTCTCATACAGCGCGGTCACAGCGTTCTCTGCTGCCGGGTCCGCACACTGCGGTGTAAATTTATCAGAGATCAGATAGCTGTCCCTGGGAACCCCTCTGAGAAAATCCCCCAGAACCTTTTCCGAAGTTCCCATCCCGTACACATACGCAGTATCCCAGAGATTCAGTCCTTCTTTCATGGCCGCGTCGAATACCGGCCTGAGAGTTTCCGGCGTAAGAGTTCCTCCAAATGTACCATCGTTTCCCCATGCCCATGCTCCAAGAGCGACCTTAGGCATTTCTTTTATTTCTGCCATGTTGTTTTCCTCCCGATATTCTGCTACTCGCTTATATTCATACATTTCCCGATCACATCGCCTGTCCGGAGATACTCATACGTCGGCATCTCAAAAAGAACCGGTTTCAGTGTACGGTAATCGATCTTCCCTGCGTCGTTCAGCACGTTCTCTTCTGCATAAACGCCGTCAATCTTACAGATAAAGCTCTCGAATCCTTCCGTTTCATAGATATCATCTACGATACAGTCCATGACTACCGGAGCCTCGTCAACGACCGGCGCTCCTGTCCCTTCTGTGTGGTACGCAAACATATCGGATTTATCCACCTTGTTTCCGCTGACGCATCCTGTACGGTCCGCTTTCTTCAGCATTG